>NZ_JBHXAS010000074.1:0-25314 GCF_042727425.1 Peribacillus sp. NPDC060253 | reverse complement strand
CCTTACGGGACGCTGTTTTTTATTATAATCGTGTTGTCTTTGGTAAGGATTTTCCACATTTGTCGTAATGAACTTTTTATATGTACCTCCGTCCTCTATGAAGGAACAATTTTATAAAAAAACGGAATGTGCCATAACTGCGTCCAACGTTTACGGGAGATTGTAAAATTAATGCAACACTACACCCTCGATTTTTGGGAAGCAGGTGCGTATTTCTTCATCGGATTTTTAGCAATGACATCTTTTAAATATGGATGACCGGAAGGACCCGGTATTTTCATAAGTTCCATAAGGTAAGATATATCGTCCATAGCCCTGTGAGTTTGGAAATTGGTGATATTATGTGCTTGCAGCAATGTTAACAGTTTACTATTTTCAAAGCCGTATTGCTTCCAAGGTACATTCCGCATTGTGCAGAACCACTTTTGGTCATTGATTTCCGGATACATTTGGTAAAGAAAACTTCTATCGAATGAGGCATTATGTGCGAAAATCGAATCAGTACGTGCTATGAAAGATTTAATTTTTTCATCGTGAAATTTTTTTCCTTCGATTGAACTGTATGGAATTCCATGAATCCTATATGCTTGATCATAATTTCTTCTTGCTTGATAGGAGAGAGGCTCTCTTAAAAACGATTCTTGATCAATAAGATTAATAATTTCCCCTGTTTCACTGTTATAAGTGAACAGTATAAGGGCAAGTTCGATAATTTCATCAGAAGAGGGACGTAAACCTGTCGTTTCTACGTCTAGCACTAAACCTAATCTATTAGACAATTTATTTTCCTCCAATTTGGCTTCATTTATCTATTATAGCTGACATATGATAGCGTTTGAAAGTGTGATGCATTGTATTAAATGGTCTTGTTAGAAAGATCCAGGTAAAGATGTCTACAACACTACTTAAAACACGGTGTAACAAGCTAGTAAAGCCGAGATAGAACTGCTAAGACTATAGGCAAAAGGAGTTCTATCTACCTGTTAAACAAAGTTGATTAAAACGGAATGTAAGACACTCCTGAGGGGAAAGCCCGTCCAAGGGACCCTCTCCCCCGCAGGTGTATAGGCGCAGAGGGCAGACTGCCCGGGAAAAGCGGGTGCCTGGAGGCAACGGTCAAATCCCCCAAAAAAACTGTAGGAAAAAATTAACTATTATCGAGTATCTCTACAGTCCGTGAAATCCTTATAGTAAAGCATCTCTATCTTTTTTTCAAAATTGAGTAAAAGGTACAAGCACGGCTAAATGCTATCTTGTTCTATATGTATATGTTCTTCCTTTTTTTCAACGCTGAAAATATTTTGGATTGAATTATTTTTGAAAGGAAGCCGGAGATTTGAAAGGTAGGGGATAAGGATAAAAAAGAAGCGGCAATTTGCCGCCCCTCACGAATTTGGAATTTATTTTCCAGTGAATTGCTGGGTCCAATAGTGGCTGTACTTTCCACCTGTCGCATGCCCAATTCCAATTTTGCTATAGTTCTTGTTCAGAATATTGGCCTTGTGTCCCGGACTGTTCAACCATGAATTCATGACAGCTTCTGCACTAGGTTGACCTGCTGCAATATTTTCCCCTGCGTAATTATAGCTGACTCCAAAGGATTTCATCATTTCGAAAGGCGAGCCATAACGTGGACTTGTATGATTGAAATAATTATTATCACGCATATCTTCAGATTTCAGAATGGCAACATGGGAAATGGCTGAATCCATTGCAAGGGAAGGGAGTCCCTTTTTTGACCGTTCTTCGTTAACTAAACTAAGAATCTGCTGTTCAACTGATTGATTGTTCTCTTGGTCAGATGTGGGGACTGATTGATTGTTCTCTTGGTCAGTTGTAGGAACTGATTGACTGTTCTCTTGCTTATTTGTAGGGATAGTTATGTTTTGTCCTACTTTAATTTGATTCGAATCCTTAATTGTAGAGTTTGTTTTAAGTAAATCGGAAAGGCTAACTTCAAATTCAGCTGCTATTTTCGTTAGGGTATCACCACTTGCTACTTCGTAAGTATTGGCTCCTAGGGCAACTGTCGGAGAAAATAAGGATAAGGACAGCGCTGATAAAAGGATGATTTTCTTCATTTTGTTTCCTCCTAGTAAGATATCTGGATTGGAAGTCTAGTATCCTATAAAAATCAGTGTGTGTAAAATTAGGTATTTCTCATTCTTTATCGGAATGGGAGAAAGGTATCGATTGAAAACGTACAGGATAGGGGTCCATATAACCTGAAATAAGAGTATGGTTATGATAATAATAGGCCTTTTTGATAGAACAGAAGATTTATTACATGTAGAAAAAGAATCATTTTTACGTTTGCCAGCTATGTTTGTCAGGGTAAATAAGAAGGATAATAAATAAGTTAAGTAGCAATATGGAACTAAATACTGATGGAAATGATAAATCGTCGTAAAGGTGGAGCTCATATGGATTTAAACGCAGGAAAAGTGTATTGGAAGGAGACATTTAAAGAACATAGGACATATCCCATTTTGGAAGAGGATCTATCATGTGATGTATGTATTGTGGGTAGTGGATCATCGGGGGCACACTGTGCATATTTTTTAGCGGAGACAGGTTTAAATGTCGTCCTGATTGATAAACGTGATATAAGTGAAGGCAGTACAGTAGCGAATACTGGACTTTTACAATATTCAAATGATAAAACATTAACGTCCCTTATTCATAGTTTTGGAGAAGATGTGGGTACACGCCATGTTCAGCTTTGTTTGAATGCCATTCGGACACTGGAGAAAGAGGTTGTTCCGAGTTTAGAGGAAAATCCGGATTTTAAAATTAGAAAAAGCTTGTATTACGCATCAAGCCTTGAGGATGTATCGATGCTGAGAGAAGAATATGACAATCTTAAATCTCGTGATTTTCCAGTAGAATATTATACTGAAAAAGATATTGAGAGTAAATTTTCATTTTCGAAATTAGCAGCGCTGGTTACAGCTAATGATGCTGAAATCAATCCTTATAAACATGCACATTTCTTGATTGAAAAGGCATATCAGAAAGGAGTGCGGGTCTATTCAAATACTAAAATCAATGGAAAGATTTTAAAAAAGAATCAAACCCAGCTTTTTACTGAAAACGGGCATATGGTACGAGCACAGTCGGTCATTTTCGCTACAGGATATGAGGCCCAAGAAGAGGTGAGGGATAAAAATGCAATGATTCTTAGTTCATATGCCATCGCAACGAATCAAATTGCCGATCAAGCTAAATGGCATGACGATATGATGATTTGGGAGACGGCGCGACCATATTTATATGCGAGAAAAACATTTGACAACCGGATTATCATAGGTGGTCTGGATGAATCAACGAAATATCTGGAGAAAAGGGATTCAATGATTATACATAAAAGGGATGAATTATTGAATCAGCTTAACATTTTATTTCCTGAATTAGAGCATCGGATCCAGGCTGATTATTATTGGGGTGCTTTTTTTGGAGAGACCCATGATGGTTTACCGACAATAGGAATATACCCTGATCACCCAAATTGTTATTTCTTATTGGGGTATGGCGGAAACGGGACGGTATACAGTGTCATACTTTCACAAATCATCAGGGATTTGATTACAAAGGGAGGGCATCCGGACTCGGCCTTGTATCTTAAGGAGCGAAATTTATCGAAAAGTATTGTCCATTAAGACAGGTATCTTCTCTTCTTAAATAGAATATATAGTCAGCTGAATTAACGGGGGGATTATTCGATGGCGTTTAAGGCATTGGAAACGGAAAGGCTGCGTTTAATCGAAATAGGTCATCAGCATACAGAGAGTCTGTTTGAAATTCTCTCTAAAGATGAGGTGACCAAATATGATGGGATAGAAAGTTTAACGATTGTGGAGGATGCCCGTCGCTTAATCGACTTGTTTAAAAGTGCGTATTTAAATAAACGGGGGATACGGTGGGGAGTTGTTTTGAAAGATTCCGAGAAATTCATAGGCACCGTTGGTCTAAATCAATTGAGTCTTACCAACAAACGCGCAGAAATCGGGTATGAAATCCATCCGGATTATTGGAGAAAACATTTCACATCCGAAGCGGTCAATGAAGTATTACGTTATTCATTTCAAGAATTGAAATTAAATCGAATGGCTGCTTTAATTTTCAAGGATAATTTGGCATCAGCAAACCTATTGAAGAAATTTGGTTTTAAAGAGGAAGGCAGTCTCCGGAGTTATATATTTCTTCGTGACCAATCGCATGATGCCTTGGTATTTTCCTTGTTATGTGAAGAATATTTGCAGCTGCGTAATTCGGTTTAGTGTCTTAGTCCAATTTTAAATCAAGGTAATAATAGATGATTGGAACTGGCCAATAGGGCCAGTTTTTTTGTTAAAGAAAATCCCATTCGTGATTGGTCATTTTAATTAAATCAGGGACAAAATGTATTTTCTCCATGTTAAAATTAGAGAGCGATTTCATAATCAGTCCGGGTGGACATGAAAAGGAGCATAATCATTGTGAAAATCTTATTTCCGGTGCTTGCGGTCCTAGGTGGTATCACCATCGCCGTTCAAGGACAAATCAATGGTGGTTTAGGGAAAAAAGTTGGGGTCATTGAAGCCTCATTCATTTCGTTTGGAATCGGGACACTCGCTTTATTATTCATTGTTTTGTTTGCAGGGCAATATTTCATCCATAGCGACTGTGCCCAAATGGCAATTGTTGGGTGGCGTATTGGGAGCGTTTTACGTCATTGTAATAGTCCTGGTCGTACCCCGGATTGGAGTGGCGCCTGCAATGGCTGGGGTTATTGTAGGCCAAGTACTGATTGGGGCCGTCATTGACCATTTCGGATTATTGGGAGGGGTGCGCATCCCGTTGGATGTGAAAAAGGTGGCAGGTATATGTTTACTTTTCGTGTCACTATATTTATTTAATCATAAATGAAGTAATGAAAGGGGCATTATTGTAAATGTATAGGGCGGTTAGGTAGGGGGTTCTACGCATCGAGATCATGAGAAAATGAACATGAAAGAGAAAGATACTATTTCTATTCCCCTATAGCAATTTACCTTTATATGGAATTTATTAATAGATAATTCGTTTTCTATTTTGGCACATGCATTATTCTACCAAAATATATAATTTGAACGAAAACAATTTTCTAGGAATCTGGTCTTAAAGCAAGAGCTGTCTTATGGAATTTGAATATTCAGAAAAAATAATCATTTGATGTCGAGCGAATATATATGGATCCTGGGGTATTCATGCGAAAAAAAATATAGGAATTAAAAGGTAGATGGGGTTATAACATTCTTTTTACCTATCATCTAGATCGAAATGATTAGCAATTAATTATTATCTTGTGAAAAAGTACTCACTGGTTTATTGATTTTTTGATTTATTCGTAATATACTTAAAATTCAACATCTTTAATTCGAGGTATAGTACCCTAGCGAGGTTTGAAAGTGGGTGGTTTTTAACTAGTAAACTACTGCAATTAGTGTTTTTTAGGAAGAAACGTAGATTTATGCAAACGGTTCGCTAGTTGTTTTAGGTGAATTTCTGCAATGAATGCTCCTGACTGTCCTCGCTGACATTAAACATGTACTATACGAAGGATTAATAGGTGGTAGAAGGATAATTCCTTTAATGGGATTATTCGAATAAAGATTAAAGATGAGGGGGAATATTTTTTGAAAAAGTCTAAATTTTCAGTGCTTGCTCTTCTTATGGCCATCATGCTTATACTAGCGGCATGCAACGGCGGCTCGAAGGAAACTTCGAATGAAAAAGAAGGTGGATCAGGCGACTCAGCCAAATCAAAAGTATTAAACGTAAACAACTCGAGTGAACCTGGTTCGCTTCACCCTGCAAATGCGCAAGGTACTCATGAATCATGGATCCTTGAACATACGTTTGAAGGTCTGACAAAGAAAACAGAAGAAGGTAAAATCGTACCAGGTGCTGCAGAATCATGGGAAATCAGTGATGATGGATTAAAATGGACTTTTAAATTGAAAGATGGTTTGAAATGGTCAAATGGGGATCCGCTTACAGCGAATGATTTTGAATATGCTTGGAAGTATGCATTGAAACCAGAAACTGCTGCTGATTATGCTTACCAACTTTATTACCTTAAAGGTGGGGAAGCCTACAACAGTAACAAAGGCAAGGAAGAGGATGTAGGAGTCAAAGCGACAGACGACCTTACATTAGAGGTTACATTGGAGCAGCCTACACCATATTTCCTTGATTTGACTTCCTTCTATACTTTCTATCCAATCGATAAAAAGGTACAGGAAGAAAATCCTAAATGGGCATTGGATGCAAAAACTCACGTATCAAACGGTCCATTCAAATTAACGGAGTGGAAACATAAAGAAAGCCTGAAAATTGAAAAGAATGAAAATTACTACGATAAAGACAAAATCAAATTGGATGCAGTTAACTTTGCTCTAATTGAAGATGAAAATACAGCTTGGCAAATGTACCAGAGTGGTGAATTGGACATCGCTTATCCACTTCCAGTGGACGTGCAAGGACAATTGGTTAATTCTGGCGACAAAGAATTCAATAACGGCGCAGAACTTGCTGTTTACTATTACAACTTTAATACAAAAGTAAAACCTTTCAACAACGCAAAAGTAAGGAAAGCGCTATCAATGGCTATCGAACGTGAAAAAATTACGGAAAATGTTGCTCAAGGCGGCCAGAAGCCTGCCTTTGGAGTAGTCCCTCCGGGTATTCCTGATGCAACTGGAGATTTCCAGGAGAATACAGGCAACTTGTTTGAGGAAAATGTTGCTGAAGCTAAGAAATTGTTAAAAGAAGGTCTTGCTGAAGAAGGCATGAAAGAATTACCTGATTTTTCAATTTTGTATAATACATTGGATTCTCATAAGAAAATTGCTGAAGCCGTTCAAGGTATGTGGCGCGATAACCTGGGTGTTGAAGTGACACTCGAAAATGCTGAATTCCAAGTTAAGCTAGACCGTGAAAAAGCTGGTGACTTTGAAATTTCCCGTGCAGGATGGGTTGGTGACTATGTAGATCCAATGACCTTCATGCTTTGGGAAACGGACGGAGCCTATAATGATGCTGGCTGGTCAAATAAGGAATATGATAGTTTACTAAAAGAAGCAAAATCTACAATGGAACCGAAAGAACGCATGGCTGCTTTACATAAAGCAGAGAAAGTTATGATTGACGAAATGCCGATCCTTCCGGTTTATTTCTACACAAAACCATATATGGTTAAATCGAATGTTACTGGAGTTTATGCACCGATAAACGCTTATCCGAACTTTATTTACGCGGATAAAAAATAACAGAAGGATTAAAGTGAAATGGAAGGTATGTCCGATAAGGACATACCCCATTTTCTATTGCGAATTTGAATATTTCATGAATTCATTTCCGTTTTCAACTCCTTAGAAAATCGATGATTGGGGTGATTACCATGTTGAGATATACATTAAATCGTTTTAAATGGGCGATTATTACTTTGTGGGCGGTTATTACATTAACGTTCATCATAATGCATACGATTCCGGGAAATCCATTTGCGAAAGAGGGGGCAATGCCTCCAGCTGTTTATGAAAATCTTCAAGTCCACTATGGATTGGACAAGCCTTTGTTGACCCAATATGGGAATTATTTATTGGAAGTCGTTCAATTTGATTTTGGCCCATCTTTGAAATCTTCATCCATATCAGTGAATGATTACATTTTGAAGGGTTTTCCAGTGTCCTTGCATTTAGGGGCGCAAGCTTTGGTGATTGCCATCTTCTTTGGGCTCATCTTGGGTGTAGTGGCTTCGTTGAAACGAAATAAATGGCCTGACTATCTATCAATGGTCATTGCCATAGTAGGGATTTCCGTTCCAAACTTTATTTTGGCGACTATTTTAATCAATTATTTTGCAATAAAATGGCACATTTTCCCGGTGGCTACATGGGCGACGTGGCAGCATACCATTTTACCATCCATTGCCCTGTCAATGATGCCACTTGCTTTCATCGCTAGATTAATGCGGACGAGCATGCTCGAAGTAATGGGGCAGGATTATATATTGACAGCAAAGGCAAAAGGATTGAAACGAAGCGGTGTCATAATCAAACATGCGATTCGGAATGCGTTATTGCCGATTATTACGATTCTAGGTATCCTTACTGCTAATATCGTGACAGGAAGCTTCATTATTGAACGTATTTTTGGTATTCCGGGCATGGGAGATATGTTCGTAAAGGGAATATCCAACCGAGACTACCCGGTCATTCTTGGCTCCACAATTGTGTATAGTGCAGTGCTTATCCTATTGATATTCATCGTTGATATAGCCTATACGTTGATTGATCCAAGAATTAAAGTGACGGGGGAGAAAAAATAATGGCAGATAAAATGCATTTTACTGAAGATATGTTCCAACCCGCTGAAGGAAACTTTAAGGAAGCTGAAAAAATTGCAAGACCGACAGTTTCATACTGGTCTGACGTCTGGCGTCGTTTCAAGGAAAATAAACTGGCGATGACTGGTTTCGTCCTGATTATCCTCTTGGTCTTGCTGGCGATCTTTGGTCCATATATTAACGGATATACTTATTATGGTCAAGATTTCGAGAAAAAGAATCTTAGTCCCAATGCCGAGCATTGGTTTGGTACGGATTCATCAGGAAGGGATTTATTTACGCGAGCTTGGTATGGTGCGAGGATTTCCTTGTTCATCGGATTGATGGCAGCACTGATAGACTTTTTGATTGGTGTGCTTTATGGCGGGATATCAGCCATCCGCGGCGGACGCACCGATAACATGATGATGCGTTTTGCAGAAGTGATCTATGCGATTCCTTACCTATTGATGGTTATCTTGATGATGGTCGTATTAAAACCTGGTATATTGCCAATTATCATAGCCATGTCGATTACAGGATGGATTCCTATGGCACGACTAGTAAGGGGACAGGTTTTGCAGCTAAAAGAGAATGAATACATTCATGCAGCAACCATCTCTGGTGCTAATACGAGCTGGACTCTTAGAAAACACATGATTCCAAATACAATGGGACCGATCCTTGTCAATTTAACGTTGACTGTACCTACGGCGATTTTTGCCGAAGCTACATTAAGCTTTTTGGGACTTGGAGTTCCAGCTCCTCAGGCAAGTTGGGGAACCTTGACAAGTGATGCCCTGGGAAGTATTTTGGTAGGGAATTTCTACCAACTTTTAATCCCGGCAATATTGATCTCCTTAACCATGTTCGCGTTCAATGTAGCTGGTGATGGACTGCAGGATGCCCTGGATCCAAAACTACGGAAATAAATGAGTCCTAACATAAAGAATTGATATTACTAGAATAGGAGGGACGATGATGGAGAACCTATTAGAAGTGAATGATTTACACATCACCTTCCATACGTATGCAGGAAAAGTGCAGGCTGTGCGCGGTGTGAACTTTGAAGTGAAAAAAGGGGAAGCCGTCGCCATTGTTGGGGAGTCCGGATGCGGCAAAAGTGTTACTGCGAAATCTATCATGAGATTATTGGAAACACCTCCAGCAGAGTATGGAAAAGGGTCAATAAATTTTGGCGGTAAAGACCTTATTAAAATGAGTGAAAAGGAAATGCAGAAGATCCGGGGAAATGAAATCAGCATGATTTTCCAGGATCCGATGACTTCGCTCAATCCAACGACAAAAATTGGCAGCCAAATTATGGAGGGTATCCTAAAGCATAGTAATAATATCTCCCGAAAAGATGCATATGAACGAGCGTTGGAAACCCTTAAACTAGTAGGGATTCCTCAGCCTGAAAAAAGGATGCAGCAATATCCACATGAGTTTTCAGGCGGTATGCGCCAGCGGGCGATGATAGCGATGGCCCTAGCCTGTGAACCGAAATTATTAATTGCCGATGAACCTACAACGGCATTGGATGTAACGATACAAGCGCAAATTTTAGAACTGATGAAAGATATTCAACGTAGAATGGATACTTCCATCATTCTAATCACTCATGATTTAGGTGTAGTTGCGGAAACTTGCGAACGTGTAGTCGTTATGTATGCAGGTAAGGTTGTGGAAACCGGTACAGTAGAAGCAATATTTTCAAACCCGCAGCATCCATATACAAGAGGGCTGCTTAAAACGGTGCCAAGGCTGGATATGGAAAAAACGGCTCCATTGGTACCCATTATCGGATCACCACCGGATTTGTTGGATCCCCCTAAAGGCTGCCCATTTTATCCAAGATGTGAATCAGCGATGAAAGTGTGTAAAGATCATGATCCCGAACTTGAGGTAGTGGAAGATGGACAGACAGCTGCATGCTGGCTTCACCATCCAATGGCAAAGGCAGTACTGGCACAAGCACAGACTAATGTTTAAAGGAGGAGAGACAATGGTTTCACTAAAAAATAAGTCAGTAACAGAAAAGGCAGTCAACGAAAATTCTCCTCTTGTTGAAATAAAGAACCTGAAGAAATATTTTCCCATTGGTTCTCAGTCACTAAAAGCGGTTGATGGTTTGGATCTCAAAATCTACCCAGGGGAAACGGTTGGTCTAGTTGGGGAAAGTGGATGTGGTAAATCGACTGCAGGGCGTACTATCACCCGCCTGTATGAACCGACGGAAGGAGAAGTTCTTTTTCAGGGGAAAAATATTTATGATTACAAACCGGGGGAAATGTCACAAATCCGCCGTGAAATTCAAATGATTTTCCAAGATCCGTACGCATCCTTGAATCCAAGGATGAAGGTCGAGGAATTGATTGGGGAACCACTTGCCATTCATGGGATATCTAAGGGTAAAGAGCGAAAAAAACGGGTGGAAGACCTGTTAAAGCTGGTTGGTTTAAGTCCGGAACATATCACTCGTTTTCCACATGAATTCAGTGGTGGCCAACGCCAGCGTATTGGAATTGCAAGGGCATTGGCATTAAATCCTAAATTCATCGTTTGTGATGAACCGATTTCTGCACTTGATGTATCGATTCAAGCTCAGGTAGTTAATTTATTAAAAGAGCTACAAAAAGAAATGGGCTTGACTTATTTATTCATTGCCCATGATTTATCGATGGTCAAGTATATTTCAGATCGTATTTTAGTCATGTACCTTGGGAGAATGATGGAACTTTCGGATAGTGATTCTTTAACGAAGGATCCGCTTCATCCATACACACAAGCCTTGCTCTCTGCAGTTCCGATTCCAGATCCCACTATTAAACGGGAAAGAATCGTACTAAAAGGAGATGTACCAAGTCCGATCAATCCGCCGAGTGGTTGTGTATTTCGAACTAGGTGCCCTAAAGCGATGGAGATATGCTCAAGTGCTGTACCAGAATGGAAAGAACAAAAACCTGGACATTTCGTTGCTTGTCATTTATATTGGTAAACAAAAAAACCAGTTGCATATTGCGGCTGGTCTTTTTTTTACATCTAACATCGCTTTAAATATAAGGGATAATCTTGCAAACGAAAAATTTTTATCAGCTTATTAAAATAATAGCTAGGAATATGAAAATAAAACATATAAAATGTAATTATATGTAAAAATAGAAAATTTGTAAAGTGTGTTCAATTTGTGAGAGAAGGAGGGACTGAAATTGTATTCCACGATAACTAGTGAAGTCGTTAATCATGTCATGATTGTTACTCTTAATCGTCCAGAGAGAATGAATGCTTTCAATGAAAAGATGTGTCATGAATTAATTCAAGCTTTTGATGAAGCGGATGAAAATGATGACGTACGTGCTGTTATATTAACTGGCGCCGGAGATGCTTATTGTGCAGGAATGGATTTGGAGAAAGGCGCAGAAACATTTATGGATCACACTCCTTTGGTTGAATACCGCGAT
This sequence comes from Peribacillus sp. NPDC060253, assembly GCF_042727425.1. Taxonomy (NCBI): domain Bacteria; kingdom Bacillati; phylum Bacillota; class Bacilli; order Caryophanales; family Bacillaceae; genus Peribacillus; species Peribacillus sp. NPDC060253. The sequence goes on along the minus strand of NZ_JBHXAS010000074.1, from coordinate 13,500 downwards.
GGAGGTGGGATTTTATCATTAAGGATTTTTGAGATGAAGAAACCCATGATAGCGGCGATTAATGGAGCGGCAGTTGGAATTGGAATAACCATGACTTTACCAATGGATATTAGAATTGCTTCAACTGATGCAAAAATGGGTTTTGTATTTGCGAGGCGAGGAATTACAATGGAGGCCTGCAGCGGTTGGTTCTTACCTAGACTTGTCGGGATGGGTAAAGCTTCCGAATGGATTTTTACTGGTAGAATGATCACGGCCAGCGAGGCGTATGAGGGCAGGCTGGTAAACAAGATTGTCGAGCCGGAAGAATTGATGACAGTGGCAATGGAAATCGCATCAGAAATTGCAGAAAATACATCTTCCGTCTCAGTGACGTTATCCCGGCAGCTAATGTGGACCATGCTAGGTGCTAACCATCCAGTTGAATCTCATAAAATTGAATCGAAAATGATTCATTGGACAGGAAAACAAGCGGATGCACAAGAAGGGATCGATGCTTTCTTGGAAAAAAGGAAAGCTGATTTTAAAATGAAAAGCAGCTCGGATATGCCTCCGTTTTACCCATGGGGCACGGATCGAACCTATGAAGTCGATAAGAAATAAATGATTGTTGCATTTAGGAAATCGGTATGGAAGTGCATGATAATTTTTACTTTTCGGATAAATTAGGGTTTCCATTCTTAGTGTGTTATACTGTGTTTACCATTTACTAAACTTGTTTCATGTTCCCTATTCCTTGTGAATGGGGTTTTTTTATTTGGAATTATTTAATTTTAAAAACAAAAAAACAGACCCTACAAGTAGAGTCTGTTATATATTGTATTTAAAATTACGCTTTTTGAACGTTTGTAGCTTGAGGTCCACGTTGACCTTGCTCAACTTCAAAAGTAACTTCTTGACCTTCGTCTAATGATTTGAATCCTTCGCTTTGGATAGCTGAGAAATGTACGAATACATCGTCTCCGTTTTCGCGTTCGATGAAGCCAAATCCTTTTTCTGCGTTAAACCATTTTACTTTACCTTGTTCCATTGTTGTTGCCTCCTAGTGTGAATCCACACATTGTGTTACTACCCTTGCTCAATCATTAGACGAAAAGTGTTTCACTTATCAATCTTCCCGAACAAAAATAATTCTTATTAAATATAACAGATAATGTCGGATTCTGCAAGTAATCAAAGCAGAATATTTATTGTGAACCTGAGAAGAAAAGGTGTTAATAGCCTTTTTTGTAATCAAGTAAATTTATTGAAGGGTTTTTACTGTCCAGATAGTCCTTTAAATTCGGAATGAAAATATCCTGAATCAGCCGTTGGTCGTAAAACTCCGTATTTCCGGATGTATGTGGCGTGATGATGACATTGTTCATTTCCCATAACGGACTTTTCTCCGGAAGTGGCTCCATTTCAAACACATCCAGTCCAGCTCCTGCAATTTGATTGTCCTTAAGTGCATGGACCAATTCATTTTCGACAACGAGATTTCCTCTGCCTATATTAATGAAAAAAGCGGAAGGCTTCATTAGCTGGAATTCGGTTTTGCCGAACATACCCTGTGTTTCTGGGGTCAAGGGTAAAGTCACGACAATATAGTCGCACCTTGGAAGGAGAGTGTTCAATTGTTCCTGTGTGAACATCTCGTCAACAAATTCTTCAGATTTCCCAGAATGACGCATTCCCAAAACAGACATACCAAAAGCTTTAGCAATCTTAGCCGTTTCCTTTCCGATTTTTCCAACTCCGATGATTCCGATGGTTTTCTCATGAATTTCCTGCTTCATATTCGCATGATGCCAAGTCTTTTCCTGCTGTTGCTTAATATATGTATCTATTTTTCTAGTTAAGGAAAGCATTAGTGCAAAAATGGTTTCTGAAATGGGATAGGCGTGAACGCCATTTGCCGTTGTAATACGCACCTTCCTTTGTTTTAACGTTTCCAGAGGTAGAGCATTAACTCCAGCACTCCATGTCTGGATCCATTTCACTTCACTTGTGTGAATGGGCGCAGACATGGACGATTTCCAGCCAGCGATCACTTCTGCATCAATTATATGATCCTTCCATATTTCCGGTGATCTTCCAGTGATAACAGTCCAGTCAGGGATCATTTCTTTAACTTTCTGTAATAAAGGTTCATTCAAATTTTGGCTGATTACCAGTTTTCTATTTGACATAACCATCCTCCTTCGTCATTTTCTGAATTATACGTAGATTTAGATATTTTTTCAATTGGGAACAGTGATTGCTTTTCAATCTTGTTATAATACAAATAAATGGAATGGGGTGTAATCATGAATGTGAAAGATATATATGGACGGTTGCCTTCTATAGAATCAAAACGTTTAGTTATGAGGAAAGTCACCATGAATGATGCCGAAGAAATGTTCGCTTATTCATCCAATAGGAAAGTTTCCCGTTTTGTCACATGGGAAGCACACCGTTCCCTATGTGATACCAAGGACTTTATTCAGTTTGTCTTACAGAGCTATGAGGATAAGAAAATCGCACCTTGGGGGATACAACACAAGGAAAGTGGCAAGCTGATTGGTACTATTGACTTTGTTTCATGGCAGGTGAATCATCATAGTGCTGAAATAGGGTACGTGCTGGCACCCGAATACTGGGGAAGTGGCTTGATGACAGAGGCAGCCAAAACGATAATCGCCTTTGGTTTCGAAAATATGGACCTTGTGCGCATACAAGCGCGATGCTTTGTTGAAAATTTGGCTTCTGAGCGTGTCATGCAAAAGACTGGAATGTCTTTTGAAGGAATCATAAGAAAAGGGATGCTTGTTAAAGGAAAGCATGAGGACCTTAAGCTATACTCCATTATTAAATGAAGCAGCCGAAAGCCTGCTTTAGTATGGGATGGGATGAAAGCGGATATCATCCCATGATTCTTATAAATATTGGAAAATCAAAAAACAAACAATATGTGCAAATATTGAATCAAAAACTATACAAAACGTCTAATGAAAAATATTCAATTGAAAAATATAATAAAACTATGAAATCGGGTTGAAAATGGAGGGTTTCAAAATGGCCGTTATTAATGATGTAGAAACGTTGAAAAATTATATTGGTGGCAAGTGGGTAGATTCCACAACGTCCAAACATGAAGAAGTGCCTAATCCTGCAACAGGAGAAGCTTTGGCAATCGTACCTCTTTCCACAAAAGAAGATGTCGACCAAGCTGTGCAGGTTGCAAAAAAAGCATTTAAAGAGTGGAAAAAGGTAGCCGTGCCTAAAAGAGCGCGTTTCTTATTCCGTTACCAGCAGTTGTTGATCGAAAACTGGGATGAGCTAGCAAAGCTTGTCACGATCGAAAACGGAAAAAGCTATACAGAAGCATATGGGGAGGTCCAGCGTGGAATTGAATGTGTGGAGTTTGCCGCAGGTGCACCTACATTAATGATGGGTAGCCAACTTCCTGATATTTCCCCAGGTATTGAATCTGGAATGTACCGTTATCCATTGGGAGTCGTTGCAGGGATAACACCTTTTAATTTCCCAATGATGGTGCCATGTTGGATGTTCCCGCTTGCGATAGCTTGTGGAAATACATTCATCTTAAAACCATCTGAACGCACTCCGCTCTTAGCCAATCGACTTGTGGAATTATTGACGGAAGCAGGAGTCCCGGATGGTGTTGTCAATATTGTCCACGGTGCCCACGATGTCGTGAATGCGATTTTGGAACATGAGGACATTAAAGCGGTATCTTTTGTTGGTTCCCAGCCCGTTGCTGAGTATGTCTACAAAACGGCAGCTGCCAATAAAAAACGTGTCCAGGCTTTATCGGGTGCGAAAAACCATTCAATCGTAATGCCTGATGCCGATCTCGACAATGCCGTAACGAACATCACGAATGCCGCCTTCGGATCAGCAGGAGAGCGTTGCATGGCTGCTTCGGTCGTAGTGGCAGTTGGAGAAGTGGGAGACTTGCTTGTTGAAAGATTAAAGGCTTCAGCCGATGACATCAAGATCGGAAATGGGATGGATAAGGACGTTTTCCTAGGACCCGTGATCCGTGATTCTCATAAAAAGAGAACAGAAAAATATATTGAGATCGGGGAAAAAGAAGGAGCTGTTCTCCTTCGAGATGGCAGGAATGAAGGAGATCAGGAAAATGGCTATTTTGTTGGACCGACATTATTTGATCATGTAAAAACAAATATGAAAATATGGAAGGATGAAATTTTTGCTCCTGTCTTATCCATAGTACGGGTTAATACCCTAGAAGAGGCAATTGAATTGACCAATCAATCCGAATTTGCCAATGGTGCCTGCCTCTATACGGATAGCGCAAAAGCAATCCGGGAATTTCGTGAAGAAATTGATGCAGGGATGCTTGGTGTTAACCTTGGTGTACCGGCACCGATGGCATTTTTTCCTTTCTCCGGCTATAAAAGTTCATTTTATGGAGACCTTCATGCCAATGGGAAAGACGGCGTGGAATTCTACACTAGAAAGAAAATGTTAACGGCAAGATACTGATATGGAAAAGGAGGTCGGCGCAATCTTTGGTCGACCTTCCTTTATACATTATTTTAGGAGGAGTGTGGCTTATGCAGGTTGAAAAAAAGGGTCAGGATCTTAAAACGACGGATGGGAAATATATTTGGCATCATATGAAAGGGGCTGAACCGAACCCTGGGACAATGGTGGTCCAAAAAGGGCAAGGAGCATGGATTACCGATATTGATGGGAATCGGTACCTGGATGGGATGTCAGGTTTATGGTGTGTCAACGTTGGTTACGGTCGGACTGAACTTGCGGAAGCGGCATACGAGCAATTGAAGGAACTTCCTTATGCCCCTTTAACGAACAGTCATATCCCGGCTATTAAACTAGCAGAAAAGTTAAACGATTGGCTGGGTGGGGATTATGTCATTTTTTTCTCTAACAGTGGTTCAGAAGCAAATGAAGCTGCTTTTAAAATAGCTCGCCAATATCATAAGCAAAAAGGCGAACATGGACGTTATAAAATCATTTCCCGCTATCGCGGGTATCATGGGAATTCAATGGGAGCCCTGGCTGCTACTGGGCAGGCACAACGAAAGTATAAATATGAACCACTTGCCCCTGGATTTCTTCATGTATCGCCACCGGATTCTTACCGAAACCCAGAGGATGAAAGCGGTGAAAAAAGTGCGGCGGAAATTGATCGTACCATTACATGGGAATTGAACGAAACGGTTGCAGCGGTCATTATGGAACCAATCATCACTGGAGGTGGAATTCTGATGCCACCTGATGGATATATGAAGCGGGTCAAAGAAATTTGTGAGAAAAATGGTGTCCTTCTTATTTCAGATGAGGTTATTTGCGGTTTTGGGCGAACTGGAAAAAAATTCGGCTTTATGAATTACGATGTCAAACCGGATATCGTAACAATGGCTAAAGGTATCACGAGCGCTTACCTGCCATTATCCGCGACAGCAGTCAAACGCGATATTTATGAAGCATACATTGGTTCTGATGATTATGACCGCTTTCGACATGTGAATACATTCGGTGGTAACCCTGCTTCATGCGCAGTAGCTTTGAAGAATATTGAAATATATGAAAATGAAAAACTAATCGAACGGTCAAAAGAGTTAGGACTTCGTTTTTTGCAAGAGTTTGAAGAAATCAAATCTCATCCTAATGTTGGAGATGTACGTGGGAAAGGTATGCTGGTAGGGATCGAACTAGTGGAAGATAAACAGACAAAACAACCGATAGCTCTCTCCAAAATCAATAAAGTAATCGCATCATGTAAAGAAAAGGGGCTTATCATCGGTAAAAATGGTGATACAGTTGCAGGTTTCAATAATGTCCTTACTCTTTCTCCCCCATTAAGTATTACAGAAGAGGATTTCTCTTTCATCGTAGCGACGGTAAAACGTACGCTGGCTGAATTATAAAATAAAAAACTTTTGGCCATGACGTTTAGTTATTTTTATGAGAGTCTTTATGAGTAACTGTTGTTTTTTTATCTCCTTGCACCGTTCAAAACTTTGTACGGTGTTTTTCCTGTGGATTAAAGCCTATGGGTGGCCAAAAATAACTGGTGCATAAATTGGATTATCATAGAGGTTAATGAGTAAAATAAATTCGATTCAATGATTTTAGTTGGAGAGCGGCTTATGCGGAAAACTTTTTATATCATGATGCCGTAACTTTTTTATAATGAAAAGGGGTAGTTAAAACTAAGGGAATTCTGGATGAAGGACTTCAAATGCTAGGTTCCCTTGCACAATATAGAGAACCTATTGGAATCGTTTTCCTTGCTTAGTTTTAACGGATGTTTGAAAATGGAATAAAAAGGAGTGGGTGAAGGTAAACCGATCTCATATCGTGAATATTATCCGTCAGAAGAGGTGTGGGAAATGAATAGTGAAGATATAACAAAAAAACTCAATATACATAAACCTGAGATTCTAGGGAGTGGCAATTTTTCCAAGTATGCTGTATTGGTGCCGTTAATAGAAAAAGAAGATGGAATACATGTTCTTTTTGAAGAGCGTTCACACAAACTAAGAAGGCAGCCAGGGGATATCTGCTTTCCTGGTGGGAAAATCGACAAATATGACCAAGATGAGCAGGCGGCGGCCCTAAGGGAAACTCATGAGGAGCTAGGTTTGAAAAAAGAAGATATCTATAATGTCTTTCCAATTGATTATTTGGTATCCCCTTTTGGGATGATTGTATATCCTTATGCAGGATTTGTCCTTAACCATCAACGGATAATGCCTAATCCCGCTGAAGTTGAAACCATTTTTACGGTACCGCTTTCCTTTTTCATGGAAAAACCGCCAGAGATCTATCATGTGAATTATAAAATCGAACCGCATGAAAACTTCCCCCATGATTTAATCGTTGGCGGGGAGAATTATAAATGGCAGCCCAAACAGATGGAAGAATATTTTTACTTATATAACGATCGAGTAATCTGGGGGATGACAGCCAAAATCCTTACCCATTTTATTGAAATTCTTCGTTAGACCCTTCTAAAGCACCTTTTTTTATCATTTGATTTCTATTAAACTTAAATTATGGTAAAAGTTAGGTTTTAATAGAAGCGGGGGGGATGAGTGGATGAATAATAGTTTTGAAGTACTTGAAAAAGAACGGGAAATGGCTATGGCTGCACTTGTGAACTACAGTGAGAATCGCGAATACTACAATGAAACCAAGGATCTGGAACTTAAGCAAGTATACTACCAAGATGGTTCCTTGGACCGAGGTAACTTGAAGGACTTACTAGTGGCCACCCATAAAAACCAGCTTAACTACTCACCACATCGTCATGTTTACCCTTGGGTGGACTTACAGGAAAATGGCAAACTGAAAAGTCTGTATTCCGGTAAAGGGATGGATCCTGTGAAAGTCATTGAGGAAGATATTCGGATACTAGAAATGTTGACAAGAGGAGTCCAATCAACGAAGAAGGAGGACATGCTCGTTAATTGTGAACATGTCGTACCACAGTCATGGTTCAATAAAAAAGAACCAATGAGAGGGGATTTGCATCATCTGTTCGCCTGTGAACCAGCTTGTAATAGTAGCCGAGGTAACTATCCATACCATGATTTTGAAGATTATAAACCAGAGGCATCTGCTGCAGGCATAAAAGAAGGTTGCGGGAAATCAGAGGAAGGCAAATTCGAACCTGAATACGGCAAAGGTGTCGTAGCTAGGGCAACTATGTATTTTTTACTCAGATATGAGGGAATCATTGATACCAGCAAAGTTAACATGGCGCTGCTTCTGGAATGGCATCGGCTTTTTCCGGTCAGCATGTATGAAAAACATAGAAACCAAGCGATACATGAAATTCAGGGCAACCGAAACCCATTTATTGATTTCCCTGAAATGGCAGAGAAATGGAGCTAAAGAACGACTTATGAAAAAAAGGATTGAAGCATGATTACATGCTTCAATCCTTTTTTATAATAAGAGATTAGAGGAATTTAACGCAAACAGGAAAGGGAACCTGAATATCTTGTTGCAATAATGTTAATTTTCCACTATTTTCATTCCGAGAATATAGTGTCAGGTTTCCGGAATGTTCATTTGAAGCAATCAGGAATTTTCCGCTAGTGTCGATTGAAAAATCACGCGGCCAATGTCCTTCGGTAGAAACAAGTTCGACGAATGTTAGTTTGCCTGTTTCTTGATTGATTTTGTAGACGGCAATACTATCATGTCCGCGGTTTGCTGCATAGACGAATTGCCCGTCTTCAGAAATATGAATGGCACTGCCTTGATTATTTTCCTTGAAATCTTCCGGGGTGGCCCGAACCGTTTGTAATTCAGAAAAGCTCCCAGTTTTACTATCGAAGCTTAAAGCAATGACTTCGGGTACAAGTTCTGCCATCACATACGCGAATTTTCCGTTTGGGTGGAAGGTCAGATGCCGCGGTCCGCTGCCTGGCGTAACCGATAAATTGTTTACTTCTTCCAATATCCCATTATGTATTTTATAAGTTATCACTTTGTCGATTCCGAGATCGACTACAGCAATGAATCTTTCATCCGGTGTGAAACCAGCGAAGTGAGTATGCGCCTTTTCCTGACGATCTTCATTCGGTCCGTGGCCTTCATGCCGAATGGTGGATGATATAGGCATTGGGGTCGCATCGTTCTGAAGCTGATATGTTTCAATCAGACCTTCGCCATAGCTGGAAGTGACTAAGACTTGTTTCTTGCTGTCAACACTAATGTGGCAGGAAGAACCATTGGGTGTCAGTTGCTTGCCAAGGTAAGTAAGCTCACCTGAATCTTCATTAATGGAATAGGCTGAAACACCACCGCTTCCCGCTTCTTTTAGGATGGCGTATAGATTCTTTTTGTCCTGGCTGATCGTGATATACGTCGGATCGGTTAGTTCTGCTGCAAGAACCGGTGTACTTAGTTTGCCTTCTGCTGTATCTAAAGTAAAGCGGTATATTCCTTTACTGTTCCCTTTTGTGTATGTTCCGATATATCCAATTATGGTGTGTTGATCATGTTTTACCATATTTATCTCCTCCAAGAAAGATTTGTGTTTATTTTATATTTTAACATAGATGGCATCCATTTTATTCTTTTCCCGGTTTAAGTTGAGTTGGAACCTTTTTTATTTATAAAATTTTGAGGTGAATAGGAATACCCCCTTAATGGGGGCAGAGTTTGTAGACAAAGGGGTATATCAATGTTAAAACAAAGTTGATTGGAACGGGTGTGCCAGGAGAGGAAATTAACGTTTACAGTTTACAAACCGTAAAAAATGTTGGCAAAATCAAATATTATCGAGATTGTTTACAGGGGGGCAGATATTCTCCATATTATCGACTGGCAGTACGGCTTCGATAGGAATATGCGTAAACTGAGAAACGGAAAATAAGCCCTGAACCGTCAGTTTAATTTCCGGAATGACAGGTAGCGCCAAGAAAGCGAGTGTAAGGAAAGGGTTAAAATTCCGGTTTGCACCGAGTTTCCATAGGGCTCCATCGATACGTTTCAATGAATGAACTACTTCCAGATATGTACATTCACTCATCAATCCAGCTATCGGAAGCGGAAGGGAAGAGAGTATATTTCCATTTTGAATGACAACCAATCCACCCTGCATTTTTTTAATTTCTTTTGCTGCCATTAGCATATCTTGGTCATTCGTACCCGCAATGATTAAATTATGGGAATCATGGGAAACCGTCGTGGCAATAGCACCTGATTGCAAGCCGAGTCCTTTAACGATTCCAAGACCTATTTGTTTAGTCATATGATGTCGTTCAATAACAGCAAGTTTAATATGATCAACATGTTCAGAGAACTGGAAATGACCGTCATTAAGTGTAACCGGTTCAATCGAATGTTTTGTAATCAAACTGTTAGGTGTTATTTCAATAATATTAGCCAGATTACCTTTGAAGGATATCGCCAAATCCTTTTCCGTCAATTCATGAAATTTAACAGAGTGCCTTAAACCATCGTCTATAACCTGTTCCTTTTCTGTCGGAAAGTTAAGTAATCGATTATTTTGAACAATAAGTTCCCCGTCTTTAAAGACCGAGTGGATGGTGACTGAATCAAGTTCTTCTAATAGAAGGAAGTCTGCCTTGTATCCAGGCGCTATGGCACCCTGTTCTTTTAAACCAAAACATTCTGCAGTGTTAATGGTCGCCATTTGAATGGCGGTAATGGGTTGGACCCCTTTTTCTATGGAAAGTCGAACGTTATGATCGATACTTCCTTCAGCTATAATATCATCCAGGTGACGGTCATCTGTGACGAATAAACAACGACGGGAATTTTTCTCGTTAATGGCTGGAACCAGGTTCATTAAGTCTTTGGCAACAGTTCCTTCCCTGATCATTAGATACATTCCTTTTCGTAGTCTCTCTTTTGCCTCTTCCGCTGTAGTGCATTCATGATCTGTTTTTATGCCGGCACTCGTATAAACATCGAGTTGTTGTTCACTTAATCCAGCTGCGTGGCCATCAATGCTTTTGACAAGTTTATTAGCATCGGATAATTTTTGCAGCATATCCTCTTCGGCATGTGAAACGGCAGGGAAATTCATCACTTCGGCTAAACCAAGCACTCTCGGGTTTTGGTAAAAGGGAAGTAAATCTTCACTTCTTAGGACAGCACCAGAATGTTCAAACTCCGTAGCTGGTACACAAGATGGCATCATGAAGTAGAAGTCGAAAGGAAGCTGATCAGATTGGTCTAACATATATTGAATGCCCTTTTTACCAGAAACATTGGCGATTTCATGAGGATCTGCAACAATGCAGGTCACTCCGTGTATAAGGAGGATTTTTGCGAGTTCAGAAGGTCGAACCATAGAGGATTCAATATGGACATGACCGTCAATGAAAGCAGGCGCAACGAATTTTCCAGCAGCATCGATTTCTGAAATGCCCTCATAACTCCCGATGCCAGCGAAAAAGCCATCTACAATTGCAATGTCGCCTGTAAAGGTCTCACCATTGAATACATCTATGATGCGACCGTTTTTAATGACGCAATCTGCAGGTATAGTCCCTGTAGCCACGTTTATTCTTTTTTTTAGCAAATTATTTTTCAAATGCAAACCTCCTTTGATAAACTATTGCAGATTAGTATTTCACTTTTTCACCATAGGTTTCCCAGGTCCGGAAAGGTAAATCATGGTTACTGAATGACGTTTGTTCCATTTTAATGGAGCGGTTTTCCATCGGTATGGCAAGTTCTTGGTATATAAAGTGATCATCAAAGCCAATTCGTGCAGCATCATCTTTAGTACATGCATAATAAATGGCTTTTGGACGTGCCCAATAAATAGCACCAATGCACATGGGGCAAGGTTCGCAGCTTGTGTATATTTCACAATCGGTAAGCTGGAAGCTATTGAGAGTTCTGCAAGCATCACGAATCGCCTGTACTTCGGCGTGAGCTGTAGGATCGTTGGCAGTTGTCACATTATTACATCCTCTTCCTATAACTGTGCCATCTTTAACGATTACAGCACCAAAAGGTCCTCCGTTCTTTGCCAATACATTTTCGTGTGCAAGTTGAACAGCCATCTCCATGAATTTTATATCCATTTAACAACACCCCTTCGTATATTTGTAGTTTAAAAGTGTCGGTGTTACGTTTAGTCACGTAAATATAATAAATAATATACCATATATAGGTGAAAATGGAATGTAGTTTCCTGAAAATAAAGAAAAATCATACAACGTTAGAACACATGACATTACACCTCGGGGTCCGTTTAAAAAATTTTTACAAATAATATTAAAACTGATATTGTAAGAAGAAAATCATTAAGATTATGAAGGTGAAATGTATGGGGTTTTTGGGAGTTCTTTTACCGATATTCGGTATTTTTGTTTTAGGGTTCGTCGGTCAGAAAAAGTTTAATCTTGATACGAAATCCATTTCCACAATGGCATTATATTTAATGTCACCTTTTCTTGTGTTCCGAACGTTTTATTCCGCAGAATTTTCGATTAATTATTTTTACCTGTTCTTATTTACGATACTACTCTGTCTATCTCTTATATTGGCGGTCTACCTCATATCGTTTTTCCGTAATTATTCAGTGACTGAAACGAGCGGCATGATATTGGCGTCCGCATTCATGAATAACGGGAACTACGGAACACCAGTCATTTTCCTTTTATTCGGAGCAGCAGGACTCGATTATGCAATCATTCTGATGGTGGGCCAGCAGTTAGTGATGTGCACGATCGGCATTTATTTCGCAGCGAAGGGCAGCCCGGAAGGTAATGGAGTTAAAACAGCGCTTAAAGCAGTGTGCAGGATGCCAACTGTGTATGGAGCCATTGGAGGGACGGTTTTTCAGTTTGTGAACATACCTCTAAGCAATTCGGTTATGGAAGCCATTAACCTTGTGGCAAGTGCGGCGATTCCAACGATCATGATTACTCTTGGGATGCAGCTTGCCAACATTTCGCTGAAAAAAATTCCTTATCGAAAGCTATCGGTTTCACTTCTACTTAAACTTGCCGTCTCCCCGGCTATTGCTTTCCTCTTATCACTTGCTTTGCCAGTGAATGAAATGGTCAGGCATATTATGATTATCGTAGCTGCTATGCCAACTGCGGCGAACACTACGATGTATGCGCTCCAATTCAATACAGAGCCCGAATTCGTATCAAGTGCTACATTCATAAGTACATCATTAAGCCTGATTACCCTTCCAATCATCTTTTTCTTTGTATTATAGAAGATTATCATTAAAATATGTGGGCAAACTTAATGAATAGACAATAGTGAGTGGACAGAATTCGTGATATCTTGCACGTCCCGATTACTGGAGGAATTAAGGGGATTGGAATACATTAGAGTATAAGGGTTACAACCAAACTAGTTTTAACAGTTTTTAATATTACTCAAAAGTTGAGCTTGCTTATTTAACTTTTCGTTCAGCTGGCTCAGCCATTGTATTAAATTGGGGAGGGATTTTGTGTTTCAAACAAAAATTAAACTGTCTAATCCTGAAAAGATTGATGCCATTTTGAAGAAAATCGTTCAAGAATCCTATGATGAGGCACTGGAAGAAAAACTTCTACTGTGTATGGAGTGTGGCGATGTTGATCTTTATATCGCATCTACAAATAATGAAGAACTTCAAGATGCCATTAATGAAAACTTTGAAATTGATGAATGTGGTGAAATTATTAAGGTTGATGAACATCAAGAACTGATGGATGATTTATACGATTATTTCCAAGTCATACATAAGGAAAGTGATATGTTTGATTTTTTTCCGGCAGGCATATATATGGTTGCTGGGGAAAGTCGTGAATCCGATACGGATATGCTTGCACCAAGAGGCTTATTTTCAGCGCCATTTGATGATGCAATAAATGAATAAAAAAGACAGCTGTTGCTGTCTTTTTTTTATTGTTCATTACATATTTGATTTGTAGACCGCATGGGGATTACGGGAAATAAATGCTTTTGTATTTTAATAAAAGAAGTGTTCATGAAAAATCGACTTAAATATGAATATAATAT
>NZ_JBHXAS010000073.1:0-25468 GCF_042727425.1 Peribacillus sp. NPDC060253 | reverse complement strand
GATACCGGGATATTAATAGATTAAAGAATAATTTCTCCAAAATATATACTTGATAGATAAAAAATAGACAATTTAATCCAATAAAATCTATTCTGAAAAAGAGATTTCTTGTATCCGTTTTCTTGACGCACATTGAAGTCAGGAGTAAAATGGACATGTCACATAATTGTAAAGGGAGTATAGAGGAGTTTTCTGACTCTATACTATATTTTCACGCGGAGATAAAAGGTAGCCACCAGATTATCTTTGCATGATTTTTCACAAATTAAGGGGGGGCACTTAGTGGCAAAAAATCGTGAGTTTGGGAATCGTAGACTTCATTCACTACTTGGAGTTATTCCGATCGGGCTGTTTTTGTTGGAGCATTTAGTTACCAACTATATGGCAACAAAGGGACCGGAATCATTTAATTCAGCAGCACATTTCTTAGAAAGCATACCGTTTCGTTATTTCTTGGAAATCTTCATCATTTTCTTACCTTTGATTTATCATGCGGTTTACGGGATTTATATCGCGTTTACGGCTAAAAATAATTTGGGTAGATTTGGATTTTTCCGGAATTGGATGTTCTTTTTACAACGTCTAAGCGGAATCATTACGTTGATTTTCCTTGTTTGGCATGTTTGGTCAACTAGAATTCAAGCAGCATTAGGTACAGAGGTTGACTTTGACATGATGGCAGAGATTTTCTCTAATCCATTTATGATTGCATTTTATTTAGTTGGGGTCATTTCGACAATTTTCCACTTCTCTAATGGATTATGGTCATTTGCAGTGAGCTGGGGTCTGACAGTTTCACCTAAATCGCAAAAAATCATGACTTACGTTACTTTGATCGTTTTCGTTCTTCTTTCTTATGTAGGGGTTAGCGCAATTTTCGCTTTCGTATAAGAAGATAGAGTTTAATTATAAGTATTAGGAAAAACATAGCTTTGCTAATGGAAATAAGGGAGTGACAGAATTGGGTAAAGGTAAAATTATTATCGTTGGTGGAGGTCTAGCTGGTTTAATGGCTACGATCAAAGCAGCAGAGCTGGGACAACAGGTAGATTTATTTTCTTTAGTACCTGTTAAACGCTCTCACTCAGTTTGTGCCCAAGGCGGAATCAATGGGGCAGTAAATACAAAAGGTGAAGGGGATTCTCCATATATCCACTTTGATGATACAGTTTATGGCGGAGATTTCTTAGCTAACCAACCACCGGTTAAAGCGATGTGCGAAGCAGCACCATCGATTATCCATATGTTTGACCGTATGGGCGTAATGTTCAACCGTACTCCGGAAGGTCTTCTTGATTTCCGTCGTTTCGGTGGTACTCAACATAGCCGTACAGCATTTGCTGGTGCAACAACTGGTCAGCAATTACTTTATGCATTGGACGAGCAGGTTCGTCGTTATGAAGTAGAAGGCCTTGTAACGAAATATGAAGGCTGGGAATTCCTTGGAGCTGTTATCGATGACGATCAAACAGCACGCGGTATCGTAGCACAGAACTTGACTTCAATGGAAATCAAATCATTCCCTGGCGACGCTGTCATCATGGCGAGCGGTGGTCCTGGAATCATTTTCGGTAAATCAACTAACTCAATGATTAATACAGGTTCAGCAGCATCCATTGTTTATCAACAAGGTGTAAATTATGCAAATGGTGAGTTCATTCAAATTCATCCAACTGCAATCCCTGGAGATGATAAGCTTCGTCTAATGAGTGAATCTGCTCGTGGTGAAGGTGGACGTATCTGGACATATAAAGACGGAAAACCTTGGTATTTCCTTGAAGAAAAATACCCTGCTTATGGTAACCTTGTACCTCGTGATATCGCGACTCGTGAAATCTTCGACGTATGTATGAACATGAAGCTTGGTATTAATGGAGAAAACATGGTTTACCTGGATCTTTCTCATAAAGATCCTAAATTACTTGATATCAAACTTGGCGGAATCATTGAAATCTACGAGAAATTCATGGGTGAAGATCCTCGTAAAGTTCCAATGAAAATCTTCCCTGCCGTTCACTATTCTATGGGCGGACTTTGGGTGGATTATGACCAAATGACAAACATTAAAGGTTTATTTGCTGCAGGTGAGTGTGATTACTCTCAACATGGCGGTAACCGACTTGGTGCGAACTCACTTCTTTCTGCAATCTATGGTGGTTCAGTCGCTGGACCGAATGCCGTTAAATATATTGAAGGCCTTGATAAAACTTCAGAATCCATTCCATCTTCATTGTATGAAGGGTACGAAAAACAACAACAGGAAAAATGGAATGATGTCATGTCTCTTGATGGTAACGAAAATGCGTACGTCCTTCACAAAGAACTTGGTGAGTGGATGACACAGCATGTTACTGTAGTTCGTTACAATGACAAGTTGAAAGAAACGGACAACAAGATTCTTGAGTTGATGGAACGTTACAAGAAAATTAACATCAATGACACGGCTAAATGGAGCAACCAAGGAGCTGCATTCACTAGACAGCTTCAAAACATGATGCAATTGGCACGTGTTATCACAATTGGTGCTTTAAACCGTGACGAAAGCCGCGGAGCTCATTACAAACCTGATTTCCCAGAACGTAATGATGATAAATTCATGAAAACGACTATGGCGACATTCAAAGGCTTGGATCAAGCACCTGAATTCCATTATGAAGATATTGATGTATCACTTATCGCACCACGTAAACGTGATTACACTACGAAACATTAAAGAGGGGGAGCAAAAAAATGGTTGAAACTAAATCTGAGACTAAAACAGTCCGTTTTATAATCACTCGTCAAGATACACCGGATTCAGCTCCTTATGATGAGGAATTTGAATTAGCGTACCGTCCGAATATGAATGTAATTTCCGCTCTAATGGAAATTCGTCGTAATCCAGTAACAGTACAAGGCAAACACACTACAGCAATCGCTTGGGACATGAACTGTCTTGAAGAAGTATGTGGTGCTTGTTCAATGGTTATCAATGGTAAACCTAGACAATCTTGTACAGCTCTTATTGACCAATTAGAACAGCCGGTTCGTCTTGCTCCAATGCGTACTTTCCCTGTTGTTCGTGACCTTCAAGTCGACCGTAGCCGTATGTTCGACTCATTGAAAAAGGTAAAAGCTTGGATTCCAATCGATGGTACGTACAATCTTGGACCAGGACCACGTATGCCAGAAAAGAAACGTCAATGGGCTTACGAATTATCTAAATGTATGACTTGCGGTGTTTGTTTGGAAGCTTGTCCAAACGTAAACAGCAATTCAGACTTCATGGGGCCACAACCATTATCACAAGTTCGTTTATTCAACGCACATCCAACGGGTGCAATGAACAAAGCTGAACGTTTAAATACAATCATGGGTGATGGAGGACTTGCAAACTGCGGTAACTCACAAAACTGTGTGCAATCTTGCCCTAAAGGCATTCCATTAACGACTTCGATTGCTGCGTTGAACCGTGATACTACGATCCAACAATTCCGTAACTTCTTCGGAAGCGACGAAGTTTAATAATGAACATGTAAGAACCTGTATCTTAGGATATGGGTTCTTCTTTTTTTATCGCCTATATTAGTTCCAGACCTGAAGGATGGAAATCGATATGATGTTCTTCATTCTAAAAATATAAGGATTGATAGGCAATAATGGATTGAAACCAGAATGATAAAATGGAGTGGATGTACCTCCACTACGCATAGTGACTTTTAGCCTCCAAAAAATGGCGAGAATATGACATATGAACTGTTTATGAATCAAAATAAACAGATTTCAATAGAAAATCCTTTTCATATTCCTTCTTTTCTTATAAAATGAGTGAATAGCCATTCATTTCTGAAAGGGAGTGCACAAATTGGGCAGAATATCATATATCGATAATATAACGGAGTGGATCAATGATTTTTCTTTTAAACATGAGATGAAGGTCCGCTTTTCTGAAACTGATATGTTCGGGCACTTGAATAACACGATTCCTTTTACTTATTTTGAGGAAGCAAGGATCGAGTATTTCAATAGCCTGGGTTTTATGATGGATTGGACTTCGGCTGGAAGTGAAGAGATACCGGTTGTTGCCGATTTACAGTGTGATTATCTACAACAGGTGTTTTTCAATGATCAATTGACGATCCATGTGAAAGCTGACAGTATCGGAAAATCTTCTGTCGACATCCATTACATGGGAACGAAACAAGATGGTTCAATTTGTTTAACGGGCAGGGGGACGATTGTCCAAGTCTCCAAGACCACCGGAAAGCCGGTACCTTGGACGGAAGAGATGAAGCATTGGATGTGGCAAACCGAGGTCGAACATTCCTAAAATAATTTTAAATTAGACAAGTAAAAGAGTCACTCCCTTGCCCCGCCCGACATACTATATCTTGACTAAATAGACACCCACTCCGGGTTTTATGCTGGTGAAGGCAAGGAGGGTAACATTACTTGAAGGAGAACGAATTCACTCATAAGCCACTACTCACCAAAAGAGAAAAAGAAGTATTTGAGTTACTAGTACAAGACAAAACAACAAAAGAAATCGCAGGTGAATTGTTTATTAGCGAAAAAACAGTTCGAAACCATATCTCGAATGCGATGCAGAAGCTTGGAGTCAAAGGACGTTCGCAGGCAGTCATAGAACTCCTTCGTATGGGAGAACTTAAACTTTAATGTGTTGACTCTTAATACGTAAGCATAATAAATAATTTCTCTCCCGTTCTATTTGGCAGCATATAAGGAAGTCCAAAACAATTTGGTTGTTTTGACTTCTTTGGATGCTGCTTATTTTAATGAAGGGGGTTTCATTATGGATTTCCAACAATCAATCTTGAAATTCATTTCACTTTCATCCAAAATGGTAGTATGATAAGTTTCATGAAGTGGGGAGCGGAGTCAATGGATGAAGAGAATCAGGTTGCTTATGTAGCCGAAATCGAGAAGGAATTGCGCTATGTATCGACATGGCTTAAGCAAAGGGGAAGAGAAATTCTCCATGATTATAAAATTACCATTCCTCAATTCGTGGCTTTGCAATGGCTTTTTGAATCGGGCGACATGACGATTGGCGAATTGTCCACGAAGATGTTTCTCGCCTTCAGTACAACGACGGAACTGATTGACCGCATGGAGAAACATCAGCTTGTTTTGCGTGTCAAAGGTGAAAAGGACCGGCGTGTCGTTCGTATCCACCTTCTGGAGGAAGGTGAAAGGATTATCGAAGAAGTGATTAATAAAAGGCAGCAGTACTTGAGTGGCGTGCTAGCCAATTTTAATGATACTGACATCGTTTCCCTCCAACGAATTCTAGCAAAACTACATCAAGAAATGAAAGAAAAATGAGGCGAGTTTTTTGAAACAACCAATAGGAATCATTGATTCAGGCGTAGGCGGCTTGACTGTAGCTAAAGAGGTCATGCGTCAACTGCCAAATGAAAATATAATTTACTTAGGTGATACTGCAAGATGCCCTTATGGGCCAAGGTCCAAAAAGGATGTCCAAACCTTCACATGGCAAATGACGAGGTTCTTGATGAAGAAGGATATTAAGATGCTGATCATTGCTTGCAATACGGCGACTGCAGCGGTACTGGATGAAATCAGGGCCATACTTCCGATCCCTGTATTGGGTGTCATTCACCCTGGTGCAAGGGCGGCATTGAAAGTTTCAAATTCCTTACATATTGGTGTTATTGGTACGGAGGGGACGGTGAAAAGCAAAGCATATGACGACGCGCTGTTCTCCATCAATTCCGATGTGAAAGTTGATAGTTTAGCATGCCCGAAATTCGTTCCGATCGTAGAAAGCGGCGAATTTCAAGGGGGGATTGTAAATAGGGTCGTGGCACAAACCTTGAACCCGTTAAAGAAAACGAAAATCGATACTTTGATTCTTGGCTGTACCCATTATCCACTGTTGGGACCAGTAATCTCATCCTATATGGGGGATGGAGTACAAGTCATATCCTCTGGGGAAGAGACGGCCCGTGAGGCAAGTGTCATTTTGGATTACTATAAATTAATCAATAAAAGCAAGCTCCGTCCAGTTCATCGCTTTTATACAACAGGTTCAAGAGATATGTTTGGTTCAATCGCATCGAGCTGGCTCGGTATTCATATTAATACAATCGAAACCATTAAAATTGACCACTTCTAAAGCTTCCATTTGGAAGCTTTCAAACTGTAGACAAACTCGATAGAAATCGAGTTTGTCTACAGTTTTTTTTATGGCTTTTACAATTTGAACGTTGATTGGGGAATGGGATTCGATTGTTTCAAGCGGAAAGTCCCGAAATCCCATTAAAGCTGAAAAACATCCAGCAGTACAGGTGAATTGCCCAGCTCCATTATGAGAGAGAAAAATAATTGGTCTATTTTCCCTTAGGGCTCGTATAAATAGGAGTACAAACTGTCCTAGGAGTGATTTTATGTCCAATAAATCAAAAGTAACTATGGTTGTGACCATTCTGGCATCTTCTATTTGGCTTTCGGGCTGCGGATTATTTGGCGGTGAAGAGAAAAAGGAAATTGATCCACCAAAGGATGTTTCATTAGTCGAGGATGAATCATCATTAAAAGAGACGAATGGTGAAGAACAGCCGGCAACAGATGGAGAAAAAGGCGCTGTTGAGTCAAAAACAGTAAAGACGGAGTTATACTTAATTGATAAAAGTGGGTATGTCGTTCCACAGACTTTGGAACTTCCGAAATCTGAAGCCGTCGCTAAACAGGCGCTTGATTACCTTGTCGATAACGGGCCTGTCACCGATAAACTTCCCAACGGGTTCAGGGCAGTCATTCCTGCCGATACCCAAATAAGCGTGAACATTAAAGAAGGGGTGGCTGTGGCGGACTTTTCACCAGAGTTCAAAAACTATCAAAAAGAAGATGAACTTAAAATCCTTCAAGCCATTACATGGACCCTGACACAATTCGACTCAGTCGATAAAATCAAAATGAGAATAAATGGGGAAGATATTTCCGAAATGCCGGTCAATGGCACACCGATTGATGAGAATATTTCAAGGTCTTCAGGAATCAATATCGATACGAGTGACGTGGTTGACATCTCCAATTCCAAAGCCCTGACTGTTTATTATGTAGGCGGTGACGAGGAGTACACCTATTATGTGCCGGTAACACGGAGGATCAGTGAAACGGTGTCTGATAATGTCACAGCGGTCATTCAGGAATTGACGAAGAGTCCTTCGGGTTCGAACTTACAGACAGGATTCATGAGTGATGTAGCATTACTTGACCAGCCTAAAGTGGCGGAAGGTAAGGTCAGTCTCAATTTTAACGAAAATATCCTTGGCAGTTTCAAAGAGAAAAAGGTGTCACAAGAAGTCCTGGATGCCTTGGTCCTTTCTTTAACGGAACAGAAAGGAATTGAAAGCGTTGAAGTACAAGTACAGGGCAGCGCAGATATTCTTAATGAAGAAGGCAAGAAATTATCAGAGCCTGTGGTCCGTCCAGAAAAAGTCAACACAGGTAGTTTTTAAAGGGATTTTTAATCCTATAGATGTCATAAGGAGGCAGCCAACCGCTGTCTCTTATTTATGGAAATACAGTGGCCATAAAAGTATCGGGATTATTGAACAAGCCAGATTTGTGTTAGACTTAAATTACCTGAAAGATTCAGCAGCCCTGGTGGATGTGATTATCACCAAGTCAGGAATCAGCGAATTCGTCGAATTGCAGGGCACTGGGGAAGAAGCCGACATGTACATACAGGAAATGCTTTCTATAGCGTAAGAAGGGCTTCATACCTTATTTGAGGTGCAAAAAGAAGCTTTTGGGTCCATAGCCGATAAAATACAAAAGGGTGAAACGAAGAATGAAGACAGTAATTATTGCAACGAAAAATAAAGGAAAAGCCAAGGAATTCGAAAGCTTGTTCTCTGCTAAGGGATATGAAGTCAAAACGCTTCTCGATGTACCGGATGCACCGGATGTGGAGGAAACAGGAACAACTTTTGAAGCGAATGCAATCTTGAAAGCGGAGGCCATCGCCCATCAGCTAGGACACTTTGTCATTGCGGATGATTCCGGATTGATCGTAGATGCATTGGAGGGCCGTCCAGGCGTATATTCTGCGCGCTATGCCGGAGAGTCTAAGAGTGATGAAGCAAACACGGAAAAAGTCCTCCGGGAACTGGAAGGCGTGCCAAAAGAGGATAGAACGGCGAGATTTTATTGCGCCTTGGCACTAGCGTCACCCAACCAGGAAACGATTACCGTATCGGGAACGATGGAAGGTTTGATTACAGAACAGCCTTCAGGAACGAATGGATTTGGTTATGATCCCATCTTTTTTGTTGAGGAACAGGGCAAAACAAACGCCGAGTTGACAAAAGAGGAAAAAAACAAAATCAGCCACCGTGCCAACGCACTGAGGGCTCTAGATGAAAAACTTGATCTATTTCTAAAAAGGGAAGAAGGAATGTGACGATGAAAGTGCTAATAATGAGTGACAGTCATGGCTTAACTCATGAAATCAGCATGATTACAGACCGTCATAAACAAGAGGTTGCTGCCATGATTCATTGCGGTGATTCAGAGTTGGAAAAAAATGACCCTCACATGTCGGAGTTCTTAGCCGTTCGTGGGAATTGTGACTATGATTCGGCATATCCGAATGATATTGTGGAGAGTATCGCAGGCAAGCGTTTCTTCCTTACGCATGGACATCTCTATAACATAAATATGACGCTGATGAACCTATCCTATAAAAGTGAAGAGACAGGGGCGGATATTATTTGCTTTGGTCATTCCCACGCTGCAGGTTCAGAATGGATTGACGGCAAGCTCTTCATCAACCCGGGAAGCATACGTCAGCCGCGTGGACGAAAAGAGAAAACCTATGCCATTTTGGATATCGGAAATGACCAACTTAAAATCATCTTTTATGACCTTGAAGGAAAAATCGTTGAGGAACTAAGAAATGCTTATCAAATGGAATGACTTCATGTATTATGAACAGGAAGCGTTTTTACCCGCTTCCTGTTTCATAAAAAAAGAAAAAACTTTTTATGAAAAACCGTTGACTTTCTTTTGATATCCTACTATAATAAGAAGTGTCCTAAGGGAACAGTTAAGGTAATACATAAGTTTTACCGCAACTTATATCATAAACGTCTCAGTAGCTCAGCTGGATAGAGCAACGCCCTTCTAAGGCGTCGGTCGGGAGTTCGAATCTCTCCTGGGACACTAACAAAGTGGCTTTAAAGCCCGATGCGAAAACCTTCTATATCGTTTAGTGAAACGGTCAGTATAACGGTCATGTAAGAAATTACACCGTATATCGATTTATCCACCTAACGATATAGGAGGTTTTTTCGTATGACCAAAAGAAAAGGCTTATTAGATGTTGAAGTAGAAATAAGTTATAAATGATAACTTCGAATTGTTCGATAAAGTGTATTCTCCATTTTTTACTGCAAACTTCATTCAAATACCATGATAAATATTGTATGAATGGTAGGGGTGTTCTAAAACTTTTCAATATTTAATATTACTAGTATTGCAATGAGTATTATACTAAGTTATAATAAAGAGCACGATTACGGTCTAAGTACGAAAAGTGACCGCTATACTGAACTGAAGAAAAACAGCGATATGTCTCAGTAGCTCAGCTGGATAGAGCAACGCCCTTCTAAGGCGTCGGTCGGGAGTTCGAATCTCTCCTGGGACACTAACTTAAAAAAGCCAAAACCTTTAAAGGGTTTTGGCTTTTTTCTTTTTTGTTTTACGGATAATATGCGGCAAGAAGTTTTTTATTTCTTATTATCGCAGGTAGATTATCTTTTATGTCGAATTTGTATATAAATAAGGAGTTGTTTAGATGAATAAAGATAGATTATTTAAGTTCATTCAAACTTCCACTCGGGGTAATTTCTTTTCAGTAGAGATAGCCGAAGATGGAACTAAAGTAGTTCAATTAGCCAAGGAATTAGAAATGGAAGGAAGAATTAAGTTAAGAGCGTGTACGAGAAAAGAACAAGGTGTTTATCTGGAAGGAATACTTAAGTTTGTGCCTAGCTAATACTTATTCAATTTTTTCGAATCAAAGGAATTATATAACGTTCAAACCATTTCATATCTTTATTTGAAAAAAAACATCCAACTAGTTGGATGTTTTTTTACTTTGTATATCAATTCCTATTTAATGTGTGAATGTTTTGCCGAAACGATTTTAGAATAGATTCCTGGGTTTAATGACAATCTTGCTCTGATTTCAACTTTTACAAATGGCATTTTTATGAAGGGGGTAAATACCACGGCGATAGCTGAGCAATTATTAAGAACGGAGGCGTCTGTAGGGTCTGCCAGTTTTTACTGATTGACCTTTTTGTTTAAAACAATCCAGCGAGCTATGTGAACCCTGAGGGTAATCGAATATCCCTACAATTAAGAGATTTCACTGGTGATCTCCCATTATATACGAAAAAGACCTAACTATTTCGCTCATTTTTGATGGCATGATATTTGCATGTTAATTGGGTACAGTCCCCAATAGCAAAGTTGACGAAAACCAAAAGTATAGGAGTGTAATGGTTGACAAAAAGGAAATGATTGTGGCTGTTAAGGGTACTGGATGTGAACAAATAAACAAAGATGGGATCAAGTCAACTTAGTTTATAAAAAGACTCAAAAAATGGTAGTGAGGCTGTAGATATTGATTCATTACAGGCATGTAGGGCGGGTACAGAACCTACCGAAAGTAAGAAGGGAAGCGGAAAAAGTGCAATATATTGAAAGTGGTAGCCGTGAGTATCGTCTGGCGCTAATTGGATTGTTATTGGGGAGTATTGTTTCATTTTCCATCTTGTATAGCCCTCAACCACTGATCAGTCTTTTTTCAGAGAAATACCATGTTTCACCGTCAACTGCCAGTTTTGCCGTTTCATTGCCTACGGTTTCGTTAGCAATTAGTTTGCTTTTTATCTCGACTTTATCCAATGCATATGGCAGAAAGACGATAATGAGCCTTTCGTTAATATTAACTTCCATTCTAGCTATTGCTTCATCTTTTACTCATTATTTTCATGTATTCCTAGCGATTAGATTTTTAGAGGGGGTTACTATATCCGGTTTTCCCTCCATAGCCATGGCGTATTTGAATGAGGAATTTTCCCCGAAGAGCATTGGGAGAGTAATAGGGGTTTATGTTGCTGGAAACGCTGTGGGCGGTTTTGTGGGACGCATCGTAATTGGCACTCTGACCGATCTTTTTTCTTGGCAAATAGCCTTGATGGTCCTGGGGATGGCCAGTTTATTATGCAGTCTTTGGTTTTTTGGTTTTCTGCCTGAATCCAAAAACTTCCGAATGATTTCAATCTCGTTTAATCATTGGGCATGGAACATGAAAGAAGGTTTAAGAAGTAAAAATCTATTATGTGTGTATGGGATCGGGTTCTTATTCATGGGTGTGTATGTTACATTATTGAACTATCTCGGATATCCACTCACAAAAGCACCGTATAACTTAAGTCAAACGGTTTTTAGCTTTGTTTTTGTCGTTAATTTAATAGGTATATGGAGTTCGGTATGGTTTGGGAAATTGGCTGATCGCTATTCTTGCAGACAAGTGATTAGTTGGTCGGTTACTATCCTGCTATTTGGAGCGCTGCTAACATTACATGATGAACTACTTGTTAAAATAACAGGGATTACTGTCTTTACATTTGGTTTTTTTGCTGGACATACGGCTGCCAGCGGATGGGTAGGCTATTTGGCAACAGAAAAACAAAAAGCGCAAGCTTCTTCCTTCTATTTATTATTCTATTATACCGGTTCAGGCTTTGTCAGTTGGTATGGTGGATTCTTTCTACATCATTTTGGCTGGGGAGGAATCATCGGGTTTATCAGTGTACTGCTGATCATTGCCGTATTGGTTTCTTTTCAAATGACGAATCTTGTTCGCGTAACACCAGATAAGCAAGAGGGAAAATGAAAAGTCTACTTTCATTTAAGTGTGACAGGTCATTAGTTAGTAGACAGTCCTGTTATTTAAAAAGCCTTTTTTTTTAGAAAAGGTGATCTTTTGTGTAAAAACGCATTAATATAATGCAATTTTACATTGATTATACCGAGATTCGGCGGAAAAGAGAGAGATCTTTCAATTTATTATTTGGCATGTTTCTTGCAAGTTTATCAGAATAGAAAGGAGAAATGTAAATTGACTGAAGAAAAAACACAGACAAACAAGAATCTTGATGAAGAATATATAAGCCTATTTAAAAATGAGTATGAATCCTCCCCATTCTGGAAGCAAATGGGGATAGAAATGGATCAATTGGATCAAAATCATGTCAGGATAAAAATGCCCATGACCCCTAATTTTCTTAATGTAAACGGATCTGTACATGGGGGAGTAACGGCTGCCTTGCTCGATTCCATAATGGGCGTCACCCTGCGTCATAAGTTTTATGAAGCGAAGGTCGCAACCGTATCTTTGACAACCCAATTCATTGCACCGGTTTTTGTAGGAACAATCATCTATGCAACAGCCAAGGTGGTCCATAGTGGAAGGAGAATTGCTTCCCTTGAGGCGAAATTAGAATCAGAAACTGGTGAGCTACTTGCTGGGGGTATAGGTACGTTCATGATATGGAAAACAGAAAAGTAAGGAAATAACGATAGGCTATTCCATTATCGATGCGAAAAATCATTTTAGCGCCTTATGGAAGTGGATGACTTTTATAGTGAAGCTTTGGAGCTTGCCGAAACCATTGGAAGAAATGCCCCGATAGCAATTCAATCCGACCAAAGCCAGTGTAGAAGAATTGTTTGGCATCCCGGATAAAGAAGCTGGAACACAGATATTATTTACATTGTGCGTGGATACGGAAAGGAGTTCGCTCATTTGTAGAAAAGCGTACTCCCCCGTTTTTAGGATGATAGTGAGTGATGGGAAGAACTATTGATTAGGAGAGGATGATTAAGGTGGCCTACAACCATATTGAAACTTCTGTTGAAAACGGGGTTTGTCTTGTTACATTAAATAGACCGGAAATCAGAAATGCGCTAGTTGTCGAAATGCGGGAAGAATTATCAGATTTCTTTAAATCGCTCCAACATGATGCAGGTGTAAAAGCAGTTATTTTAACGGGTGAGGGGAAAGCATTTTCCGCAGGTGGTGACCTGAGCACATTACAAGGTATAAACGCAGCCGCTGGAAGAAAGAGATTGCAAGTGGGACATGAGGTGATCCACTCCATAATGGATTTGGAGAAACCCGTGATTGCCGCAGTGAACGGGGCGGCAGCAGGAGCCGGAACCAGTCTCGCCTTAGCCTGCGATATGATTATTGCGGCCAGATCATCGTTTTTTGTTCAGAGCTTTCTGAATGTTGGGTTGATACCTGATCTTGGATCCATTCATTTCCTGCCTAGGTTGATCGGACGCCATCGTGCAATGGAATTGATGCTTTTGGGTGAACGTGTTACTGCGGAACAAGCTTATGAAATTGGTCTAATTAATAGAGTGGTTGAAGATGGCTTACTTTTGGATGAAGCATCTTCAATTGCTCTTAAGCTTGCCAATGCTCCTGGTATGGCAATGGGGTTAACAAAGAGGCTAGTAAACAGGAGCATGCATGCTGATATTAGTGAAACATTTGAATTTGAAGGTTTTGTTCAAGGCCTATGCTTCGAATCAAATGATTTCCAAGAAGGTGTAAGTGCCTTTATGGATAAACGCAAGCCGCAGTTTAATAGGTGACGCATATTGGATACTTAATTGCCACCATCATTGAAAGCATGCAAGTGTAAGAGAATGAAACATCATGCGGTGAATGGTACTGCCCAATATGTTTGTTCTTTCCATAAAATGAGAGTGTGGTGTTTGATTTATATTACTTTTTCATCTAAACTATAAGAATAGTATGAATATTAACTTAATTACACACTCATTTTCTCCTCATGTGTATGAGGGGGGAATACTTAGTTAAGGAAAGATTGGGAGATTTTTTATCAAAGAAGGCTAACAAACTCAGAAAAGGCGATCTTGGCTATTAAGTCCACAAGTGTTCCTTGCCCCTTTTTGTAATGAACCGCAAACGCTCGTGGAGGAGATGGTCCGTCAAAAAGGGCGATTACATAATGTCTTCTTTATCATTTAATTATTGGCATTCCTTGTGTTTATGCCCGTGACAGTCGCCTTTCTCATTTTCATATCCGTACGTTCTTGCCGCCCCCTTCCCAGATACCTTTTCCATGGAGCCATGTGACTATATTCCAGTTAATCTTTCAGAGATTCTATGTTGATCAAACAGGGGGAAACGATGTAGCACTTATTCAAGTATCCCTCGTATTGATAAGGGCTTTTGTAATCTTGGTTTATCTGTCGATGTTGTCCAATCGCTTATTCAGAATGATACATGTGTCATTTCTGAACTAAACAATCAACTTCCCCGGACCTACGGGGACACAATGGTTCACGGCAGGGACATCGATCGCTTCGTTCTTTCATCACGTCAATTGCTTTCTATTCCACTCGGAAA
Source organism: Peribacillus sp. NPDC060253 (assembly GCF_042727425.1). Classification (NCBI taxonomy): domain Bacteria; kingdom Bacillati; phylum Bacillota; class Bacilli; order Caryophanales; family Bacillaceae; genus Peribacillus; species Peribacillus sp. NPDC060253. Next base: position 10,980 of record NZ_JBHXAS010000073.1, on the reverse strand, counting down.
ATCGACCAAATTAGAAAAAAGGAATTCAGCGAATCCTTTGCCGAGCGCATCCTTGATCGGGCTACCATCCAGGTCGGATAGGCATTCATATTACACCCATTATGGAATGATTCTATGAAAACTAGAAAGATTCCACTCTATTAATTTCTGCGAGCTGGTGTATGAGGACAAAGGGACTTTATCCGTGGATTAAGAACTTTCTAAAGGAGTGGGCAATCATCACAATGGCATCAACAGCAAAAAAAAGCATCAAGTTAAAGATGCCGTATGTAACTTCTTTAAAAGCAGAAATTGATTTCGGTGTAACGGAGTACTTGTCGCGTCTTTATTTGGTAAATCTCTAAAAGAGTGGACTAAAAAGAGCTGATTTTCGTGAGGAGCGTACGCATGATCTAGAAAAGGAATACATTTTATTCTAGAAATAAACTGAGGAAAAGACTACTTGGAGGGATTGTTCAATGAACATGCTTAGTAAAGATATAATCATTAAAACTTCTATGCGGGTAAAGGAAAACCAGCCTTTAAAAGAGGTACAGGCATTTTTTGAACAATCCTCCCTAGATGGTCTGCCAGTATTCAGTATTCATGATCGATTGCTTGGAATGATTACCAGGGATTCGGTATTTGTCGCCATCCAGAACAATGAAATTGAAGTTTCGCCATTGCATTTGGACCAGGATTATATGTATGTTTCAGAAAATGAAGATATTCATTTTCTTCTAGAGCGGAATAAAGCCTTTTATTTAGTTCAAAACAAATATGATTCTATCGTGGGAATCATTAGTCAAAAGCGGCTTAACCATATGTATATTCAAATGTTGGAAAGGCGTTTAAAAGAACTGGAGTCCGTTTTTGAACATGCCCATAATGGAATAGTAGCCATTGATAAAAACGGTATAATCACTTCCTTTAATCCAGCAACCGAAAGAATAAGCGGAGTAAAACGAAATGGTGCACTAGGTCGCTTTTTAAATGATGTATTTATTCCGAGTGGGATGCTTGAAGTCCTTCGAACCGGAGAGCCTCAATATGCCACAAAGTATCAAGTTGGAAATCGGAAATATATAACGAATCGGACGCCGATTATAGAAAATGGTGAAGTGACCGGAGTTGTAGGGGTCTTTCAGGATATTTCTGAAATGGAAAAAATTTCAGGAGAGCTGGAGACGGTACGGGAGTTAAATCAACAATTGGAGGCAATCATATCCGCTTCTTATGATGGGATTGTGATTACGGATCCAACAGGAAGAATTATCAGATATAACCAAGCGTTCATCGCGTTAGTTCAGGAAGAAAGTAACCATGACCTTAACGGGAAGAAGATTTTTGAGATTTTTCCATCTTTTATAATTAAGGAAATAAAGGAAATCGTTAAGGAGAAACAATCCGTAACGTTAGTGGAACAACTGGAGTCCAATATTAATTTAATCATTACCGTCAATCCTGCCCTCAATAACAATGGAGAGGTTGACTTTATCGTCATTAATGTCCGGAATATTACAGAACTAATCCAGCTGCAGGAAGAAGTGGAAAGTAATAAGCAATTGACAGAACGCTATAAGGAGGAATTATCGCAATATCGAATGGAAATCAAGTCACGCTGCCATTTCATTGCGGATTCCCCAAAAATGAGAAAAATCGTCGATGTAGCAAAAAAGGTTGCTTCATTCGAGTCTACCGTCATGATTTTTGGAGAATCCGGAACAGGGAAAGAAGAGGTTGCAAGAATCATTCAACTTAATAGTAATAGGAGTGATGGACCCTTCATCACCATCAACTGTGGTTCCATCCCTGAAACATTGCTTGAATCCGAGCTATTCGGTTATGAAGTGGGCGCCTTTACAGGGGCGGGAAAGAAAGGGAAACCCGGTATGTTTGAATTGGCGAACAAGGGAATCATATTCCTGGATGAAATCGGGGAATTCCCGCTTCCCCTGCAAGTGAAGCTGCTGAGGGTGATTCAAGAAAAAGAAGTGACGCGCCTTGGTGGAACTAGACCTATTAAAGTGGACGTCCGAATCTTGGCTGCTACCCATCGTAATCTTGAAGAGCAAGTGAAAAAAGGGGAATTTCGTGAAGATTTATTTTTCCGATTAAATGTAATTCCTATTACATTGCCACCCCTTAAAGAAAGAACGGAGGATTTGATTCCTTTAATTGAACTGTTTCTAAGCGAATATAATCAAATCTATGGGATGTCTAAAAAGATTACACCAGATTCATTTGAAATGCTCTTACGTTATAATTTTCCGGGAAACGTTCGAGAATTACGGAATGTCATTGAGCGCTTTTTTGTATTGTCCGAAGGAGACTCCATTAACATAAAGGATGTTCTATATTCTTCGATTTTTTTTCAAGGTGAACTTACAGAACAAGATTCCGAGGTAGAGGAAGAAGTCCTCCCGCTAAAGGAAGCTGTCATGAATTTTGAAGAAAAGGTAATTAAAAGGACGTTGAATAAGTATGGAAGTACTTACAAAGCGGCTGAAATATTAAAAGTGGATCAATCAACAATCGTTCGTAAACTGCAGAAGATGAAAGCGTTATCAATAGCCGGAAAAATTGAGTGAAACCATAAAATAGGGGGAAGGAAAATGTCCAGATCAGAAGTGGTAAAACAATTTTTACACCCTAAATCGATTGCAATCGTCGGAGCTTCCCAGGATCTAACTTCTATTGGTGGAAAACCGCTTAATAACCTCATTCAGCACAAATATAAAGGAAAGATTTATCCGGTCAATCCAAAATATCAAGAAATTTGCGGACATACTTGCTATCCAAGTATTTTGGATATCCCGGGAAAAATAGATGTAGCTCTCATTGCCGTAGCTGCAAGCAGAATTTTACAGACGATTGAGGACTGTGGGAAAAAGGAAATAAGACATTTGATTTTATTCAGTTCAGGTTTTGCAGAGACTGGTCCGGAAGGTAAACGTCTGCAAGATGAACTGCTGCAAATCAGCCGGAAACATGGGATTCATATTATTGGTCCTAATAGCATCGGATGCCTGAATGTCATTGAAAAGATCCCGATGGGGTTTTCGACATCATTTGAATCAAAAAAGGAGTTCATCTCAGGAAATATCGGCTTAGCTTCTCAAAGTGGAGCACTCGGTTTTTCACTTTTTGGACTAGCACAGGATGAGAATATCGGTTTTTCCTATATTGTGAATACAGGGAATCAATCAGATATCAATATATTGGATTGTATTTCATTTATGCAGCAGGATACTTCTACAGATGTGGTTGCCGCCTATTTAGAAGGAGTCCCGGACGGGGAACAGTTGATTGAGCTTTCCAAGCAGTCCATAAAATGTGACAAGCCTTTACTTATTTTAAAGGCAGGCCGCTCAGAGTTAGGGAAAAAGGCGGCAATGTCCCATACCGCTTCGTTAGCGGGATCAGAGCAAGCCTTTAATGCCATTGTTAAACAGTTCGGTCTCATTCCCATTCATGATATAGATGATATGATCGATACAATGAAAATTTTTGCACGTGGTAAACGTGCAAAAGGCTCCCGTATAGTTACGATATCTAACTCTGGAGCAGCAGGAATAACGATGGCCGATTATAGTGAACAGTTGGATTTGGATTTGATTCGTCTTCAGCCAGAAACGCAAGAAAAAATACAGTCCATCATTCCAGTTTACGGATCAGCTTTCAATCCGATAGATATTACCGCTCAAGCGTTGAATGAACAACATATATTAACCGAAACACTTGAAGTGTTAGTGAAGGATGATCAGGTCGATGTCATTATCGTCCATTCTACATTCGGCGGAACTCTTGGCAAGAAAATTTGTGAAAAGATCATTGATATTGACCAAAAAACCGATAAACCCATTATCATAACTCTGACAGGAACAAAAGAACTCATGGACGAAGGCCGTACCTTACTGCAAACGGCAAGAGTCCCTGTATATCATACCTCCTATAAAACGATGGCGGCTGTAAAGCAGCTTGTAACGTTTTCCTCAAATGTCAATGCTGCAACTGCGATTCAAGAAGAAACTCAGGATCCAATGATAAGTCCTTATGAGAAGAAAGGCGTTTGGACGGAAGAAAAAGTTAAGCAGCAGCTCTCTGACCTAGGGATGATTGTTCCAAAAGGGATGATTGCAAAAAATAGAGAGCAACTGGAGCAAATGAAAAATAAGGTTCAGTTCCCCGTCGTTTGTAAGGTGATTTCTGATGAAATTATTCATAAAACGGACGAGGGAGGGGTTATCTTAGGAATCGAAAATGAAGTGGAATTAATTCAAGCTTACGAGTCGATAGGTAAATCCATAAAGGAGAATCTGCCTGAAGCAAAAATAAACGGAATTCTAATAGAAGAGATGATCACCGAAAAAGGGGTCGAAATGTTCATCGGGATAAAAAATGATCCACAGTTCGGCCCTTTAATCGTATGTGGCCTTGGCGGGATTTTTATTGAAGTCTTAAAAGACATTTCAATTAGGAGGGCGCCCATTACCTCGCTGGAAGCTCATTCCATGCTGAAAGAGCTGAAAGGCTATCCTTTACTTTTAGGTGTCCGTGGCGGAAAAAAGTCCGACATAGATGCTTTGGCAAATGCGCTTGTTCAGATTTCTCATTTTGCTGATCAAAATAAAGGAAATATTATGGAAATGGACATTAACCCGTTGATTGTATTGAATGAAGGAAAGGGTGTCGCTGCATTGGACGGTATCGTCGTTTGGAAAAACGGAAAGAAAGAAGGGGATGAATATGAAATTCAGAACAGCCATTACGGATTTGTTAGGAATTGAGTACCCGATTATCCAAGGCGGTTTGCATAGATTGGGTATAGAACCGTTGGTATCTGCTGTGTCTGATGCGGGAGGACTTGGTTTACTCACTGCCGGTTCATACCCCTCAAAAAAAGAAATGATTCAAGATATTGAGTTAGTGAGGTCCAGAACGGATAAACCTTTTGGGGTGAACTTGGCGATTGGAATAAGACGGCCGATGGATGACTTTGTAGACGGGGCAATAGAGGCCGGAATCCAAATCGTGTTTACGTCAGGGTACAGTCCAGTTCAGTATATGGAACAGTTTAAGAATGCAGGTATAAAGGTCATCCATGTAGTCCCTTCTCTAAAATATGCTAAAAAGGCGGAAGAATTAGGGTGTGACGCAGTAGTGGTCGTAGGCTTTGAGTGCGGTGGCCACCCCGGATTGGATGAAGTTTCATCATTGGTTTTACTGCCGGAAGTCGTGCAAGAGCTAACCATTCCGGTTATTGCTGCAGGAGGATTTGTCGATGGAAAAGGTTTGTTGGCCGCACTATCAATGGGGGCACAGGCCGTACAAATGGGAACCCGTTTTGTCATGACTGAAGAATGCCCGCTGCATCCTTCGATAAAAGCAGAATTAATGAACGCCGGATCACATGATACAATGATCATAAAACGGTCCATTAAAAAAACAAACCGGGTATACAGAAGTGCAGCCGCTATCAAAGTGGAGAAGTTGGAAAAGAGCGGCGCTGGTATAGAGGTGCTGTTACCGATGATCGGCGGGGAAGCATATGAAAAAATGCTGACAAGTGGCGATGTCCATTCCGGTATTCTTTCCATTGGAGAAGGAATCGGAAGAATCGATACATGTAAAAGTGCCAGGACCGTGATTGAAGACATCATGAAAGAAGCAGAAGAGAGTTTCAAGCAAATCAACATGTATGCCCATACCAGTACAGGAACTTTGTAAAACTGAACAAAAGTAACCAAGAGCTATTCAGTTGCCTTGGTTATTTTTTATGAATCAAAAAGGGTTAATGTATTATTACATTAAAAAATGGGAACTTGCATTGATTTTAGGGTGTCGAGCTTTAGAACAGCAGTCATTCAGCGTATTTTAAGATTGGCATGATTTTTGCAAAGAAGTAAGTATACGTGCTTGAAATTTAAAAGGTGGTGATCATTTGATTGGCTACAATGCACCTGATATATCCCTTTTACTTTCACCAGGTTCGATTGCAGTCATAAGTGCAAATTTCGAAACGGGCCATGTTGGAGGAAGGGTATTACTGAATCTGCAAAAATCTAAATACCAAGGTAAAGTTTATCCCGTACATCCTAGATATGATGAGGCGTTTGGGATGAAGGCATATCCAACGTTGATGAGTATATCAAATAGGGTGGACACAGTTGTCATTACTCTGCCCCTCAAGTCTATTTTACCGATTCTGGCTGATTGTGTGGAAAAAATGGTGAAATTCATTGTGATTCCAAGCATCGATTGCAATGAGTCAGAAGAAGAAAAACTTCATTGCAGAAAAATATTGAAAGCGTTTTCTGAGGAATCAGGAATTCGGGTACTCGGTCCTGATTGCCCAGGATTATTTAATATAGGGAGCTCAGTAGGCATTTCCTGTACATCTTATTACGAACCAAACCGTTTGCAATATGGCGGAATATCCCTTATTTCTCAGGGAGAAGGTTTAGGGAGAACGATTTTGGATGCAAACGACAGGGGGATTGGTTTTAATCATTGGATTTCTACGGGCGATGAAGCGGACTTAGAAATCTCTGACTTTATCAATTTTCTGGCTAACGATTCCGCTACCAAAGTTATTTTCGTGATAGTAGAAAGATTAAAAGATGAATGGGCGTTTCGATATGCTGCCGAAGCAGCGAATAAAGCCGGGAAGCCGATTATCGTGTTAAGTATTAGCCATTCAGAGCATGGAGCCGATAAAGGGATCCACCCGGCCATTTTTAAAGAATTGGGCGTCATTCAGGTACATGATCTTGATGAAATGATTAACGTAGGCTGGCTTTTTCTCAAATATGCAAACCCGCAAGGAAACCGAATCGGAATCTTTTCATACTCTGATGGTGCAGCTAGATTACTTGCTGAGAAATGCAGGAGGGGCAATCTTCTTGTACCGGATATTACGAATGAAACAAAAGATAAAATTCAAGGTTTGTTACCGGATGAAGTAGCCCCTTCAAATCCAATAAATAGTAAAATACATGCCCATCCTGATATGAGTAGGGTAAGGACGTGTCTGGAACGATTTTCGAACGACCCAAATGTGGATATCGTCTTTGTTCTCTTTTCATTTAAAGTGGGTATCTATACAGAAATGCTGGCTAGGCACACGGTGGAGATTGCCCAGCGAATGAAAAAACCAATCGTTCCATTGTGGACTTCCTTATCCGGGGAACGGGAAGTAGCATATGAAATTTTAGTAGATAGTAAACTTCCCTTTTACACTACTGCCGATGCATGTGTGAAGGCTGTTAAACATTTTACGGAATATAGCATGAAACGGCTGGTCTTTAAAGAGGAGCATCCTTCTTAAATCACCTTTATTACTCTGAAAATACGAATATAAGAAAAAAGCAGGAGGTGAAGAGTTACGTGGGAAACGAAAGAAGCAAGCATGGTAAATGCTTGATGAGGATGTTGAGTTTGTCCTAAGTGTCAACTTGAAAGGGACTTGGATTTGTTCAAAGACGGTACTGGAATTCATGAAGGAACAGGGCATGGGCAATCCAAGATCGATTCCAATCACCGGGCAACCCTATGAAATTGCAATTACCGTCCTGTTTATTTGCAGCAAGGAACGTGTAATTCTATCAGACTGACGCAGGCGTACATACCAAAAATGGAGTGAAAAGGAGAAGGTTGGAATGCAGTCATCTTTGGAAGGTATTAAAATTCTTGATTTATCGAGGACACTAGCCGGCCCCTTTTGTACCATGTTGCTTGGGGACATGGGGGCGGATGTGATAAAAGTCGAGCGGCCAGGGAAGGGGGATGAATCAAGGCACTTTACCCCTCCTACGTGGAATGATGAAAGCTGTTATTATCTTAGCTCAAACCGAAACAAACGAAGCATTACGGTTGATTTAAAAAGTCCGGAAGGAAGAGAAATCATCTATAAGTTAGCCGAAGACGCTGATATATTAGTCGAAAATTACCGAACAGGTACACTGGATAAACTCGGATTTGGTTATGAAACGTTAAATGAATTAAATCCCCGTTTGGTGTATTGTTCGATTTCGGGGTTTGGCAGGACAGGCCCGGAAAAGAACAGGGCCGGTTATGATCTGATTTTGCAAGGGTTTGGAGGATTGATGAGTATCACAGGTGATGCGGACCGGGCACCGGCAAAAGCGGGAATGTCCATTGTGGACCTTACGACTGGCATGTTTGCTGTATATGGAATTCTTAGTGCGCTATTCGCCACACAAAAAACTGGAAAAGGCCAATTTGTGGATGTAAGTTTACTAGATGGTCAAATTACATTATTGAATCATATGGCAACAGGATTCATGGCAACCGGGAAACCTGCCGGAAGAATGGGTTCCGCCCACCCTTCGATAGTCCCTTATCAATCATTCGCGACAAAAGATATGGATATCATATTAGCTGTGGCTAATGATGGATTATGGGAAAAGTGTTGTCGGGCCTTAGATTGGAAGGATTTATTGGATGATTCCCGTTTTGCGAAGAATGACAATCGAGTCGCCCGCCGCACAGAACTGGTGGCAATCATTTCTGAGAGACTGATTACACTTGAAAGCAAAGAGGTTTTTGAAAAACTGGATGGAGTAGGAGTACCATGTGGTCCAATCCACACAATCGATCAAATCCTTAACCACCCTCAGGTTGAGGCAAGGGAAATGATGATTGATATTGAACATCCAAATGTGAAGGATCTTAAGGTTCCGGGTTTTCCGGTTAAATTATCAGAAACCCCATCCAATGTCCGACGTCATCCTCCTTTGCTTGGGGAGCATACAGATGAGGTGTTAGGGGAACTTGGCTACTCCTCGACCCAAATTGAAGAGCTTAAACGAGGCAAGGTGATATGAGGAAATGTAAGACAAAGATGGGGTTTTCTATCCGGGGAAATTCATGTACATGGATATGGTTTGGCTGAAGATTTAGGGTTTAGTGTGAAGCGTGTAGCGCTTATGAAGGAGATTCACGGTCAATTTATCAATTGAAAAACAAGCAGATTACACCTCATGCAGTATGGGCCATTGGTGCTTTTATGTCGGATGTGAATTTGCATTATAGCATAGTGAAATCTAATGTACTTGCAGCAAGGGCAGTAGGGGTGATCGGGGCAAAACGTCTAGGGAATCAGGCAGATCGCAAAGACAGCAGAGTGCAGAATATTTTGCGGAAGAGAATGAGTGTACCTAAAAAAGGGGGCTGCAAGGTGGAAAAAACTCAACCAAAACGTACTTGGATCATTGTGTTCATTTCTTGTTTTCTTGGGCTTGTAGTAGATGGGATGGACTTACAATTGCTGGCATTGTCTCTTCCTAGTTTAATGGATGAATTCCAGATTGATAAATCAACTGCGGGGCTCCTCAGCACATGGTCCTTAATAGGCATGGCCGTCGGAGGGATCCTGGGTGGGTGGTTATCGGACCGATTTGGACGGGTAAGGATGGCAACTTGGATGATGGTCATCTTTTCTGTCGGTACCGCATTACTTGGCTTCGTACAAACATATGAGCAATTTTTAGTTATCCGTTTCTTTTCTGCTATCGGGATAGGAGCCGAATATTCAATCATCACGATGCTGATGGCTGAATATGTACCGACAAAAAGAAGGACGACTATATTGGGTACATTACAAGCAGCCTACTCAGTAGGGTATTTAGTCGCAGCCCTATTAGCTGGTGCCATTCTGCCGATTTATGGTTGGAGACCATTGTATTTTATATCGGTCCTGCCAGTGCTTTTGGCGATTTATATCCGATTCAAAATTCCTGAACCTCAAGGCTGGAAGGAAGAAAAGCAGAAAAACAAAGGAATCAAGAAAAATGAATGGCTCACGATTTTTAAAGAACCAAAAACAAGGGCTATATTTCTATTTTGGATTCTCACTTCCACTTTTTTGCAGTTTGGCTATTATGGCGTAGGAACTTGGTTACCAACGTATATTGTAGACGATTTAGGCTTCGATTTTAAAAAGATGACAGGTTATCTTGTTGGGACATATACAGCCATGATTTTTGGCAAAATCCTTGCAGGATGGCTAGCGGATAGAATAGGTCGTCGTGCGGTGTATATCATTGGTGGCTTATCCACGGCCATTTTCTTGCCGGTCATCATTTTGTACCACACACCAGCCAATATTATCGTTTTACTTACGATACTTGGATTCCTATATGGGGCGCCATATGGGGTTAATTCAACGTATATGAGTGAGAGTTTCCCAACACATATTCGTGGCACCGCTGTAGGGGGCGCGTATAACATCGGGCGATTTGGAGCAGCGATAGCCCCTATTAGCATCGGGATCATTGCCGAATCCGAATCGATTGGATTTGGCTTGGCTACACTTGGTATTGCTTATGCACTAGCCGGAATTATACCTGCACTATTTATCCGGGAAAAAATGTATGATCCTTATGATAATAAATCAGATGGTTCCATAAAACAAAACGAAAGCGCTTCTGGTAACCATTCTGCTTGAGTAGAACGGACAAACCTATAAATATCCCCAAGAGCCAAGAATGAACTCTCTTATCCTTACCCCATTCGTACATATACGAATGGGGCGTTTTTGCTTAGAAATTTCCCATTCGTAGTTTCCATTATTATCATATACGCTTTCTGATTTCCCTCGAGTCAGCGTAAAAATCGTCTGGAAGGAAGCCGACCTGATTCTCATTAATCTAGAACAATCAGCTATTATTACCCTGACTATTATATAAGAGAATATTTGCCATCGGGAGATGTTTCTTCTGATGGCAAATGCCCGTTAGAAGCCTCCGCTTATCAAAGAACGACCCATCCACTCCGTAAATAAACAAGCCCAACAAATTAACAAACCCTCAATACCCCATATACTAAAAACTTCATTTGCACTCAACGCCTTACCCCTTATTGTGAAAATGTAACGTACCTGATGTGGAAAGTGAAAAATGGTTATTCTTTTATAAACGTGACTAATTCACAAAAAACGTTGACATAATCCAAACAAATTAATATTATGTTTATTAT
>NZ_JBHXAS010000072.1:0-25731 GCF_042727425.1 Peribacillus sp. NPDC060253 | reverse complement strand
AGTTAATATTTATTTAAATTAACAAATAAACATTGGATATAGGAGGCTGGTGTCTTTTAAAAAAACAATGCAGCATTTTAAAGGGTTACAAGAATCTATCATCAATATTTTTTGGAGGCGAAACAAGTGAATAGAGGACGTTTAGTTTTAATTAATGTCATTGGTTTGGTTATTATATTAGCGGTAGTAGCCGGTGGGGGTTATTACTATTATGAAAGCTCGAATTTCATTAAAACGGATGAAGCAAAAGTGACAGGAGATCTATATACCATCGTTGCCCCTGCTGCCGGTAAATTATCAGATTGGGACTTACACGAAGGCGACAGTGTCAACAAGAATGATAAAGTGGCTAACGTAACTTCTTTAGACGGAAAAGAAGCTGTAAAAACAGCAGCACAAGGTACAATCGTTAAAACACAAGTGCATGATGAACAACTTGTACAAGCGGGTCAAACTCTTGCCCAGACCATCAATATGGGTGATCTATCCATAACGGCTAATATTGAAGAAAATAAATTGAAGAATATTGAAAAAGGTGACAGTGTCGATATTATCATCGATGGAGATCCCGATACCGTTTTTGAAGGAACATTAGAACAAATCGGTTATGCCACAACGTCTGTCTTTTCAGTAATGGGCAATCAAAACAGCAGCGGAAACTATACAAAAGTCACGCAAAAAGTTCCAGTTAAAATTTCCATTAAAGCACCATCCGATAAAGTTCTGCCTGGAATGAACGCAGAAGTGAAAATTTCAACAAAATAAACCGGCTACACAGTTATACAGAAAGGAGGCTTTCCTTAAATGGCTTCTCAAACAATCTCAGTAAACGAAAACAAGGGAATGAAACAGTTTGCCCCCATGTTAATTATCTTAATGCTAGGTTTGTTCATGGTCATATTGAATCAAACCTTGCTCAGTGTCGCCATGCCAAGGATGATGGCTGAATTTAATGTAGCTGCGACTACGATTCAATGGTTATCAACTGGATTCATGCTCGTAAATGGAGCTTTGATTCCACTTTCCGCTTTTTTAATAGAACGGTTTGGCACGCGGATGTTATTCCTTACTGCCATGTTTCTATTCACGGTTGGGACCTTCATCTGCGGCATCTCACCAAATTTCCCCGTCATCCTTACAGGTCGATTGATTCAGGCTGCTGGCGGCGGGATCTTGCAGCCATTGGTCATGACGATCATTCTTTTTATCTTTCCACCTGAAATGCGCGGGAAAGGAATGGGGATCTTTGGGCTGGCCATCATGTTTGCTCCTGCCATCGGACCGACTTTATCAGGTTGGGTCATTCAGGAATATAGCTGGCGGGTCATGTTCTACGCAATGGTGCCATTAGGCTTGATTATCATGACACTTGCCTTTTTTAATATGCGGAATGTAGCAGAACCAAAGAAAATCAAATTGGATTTGATCGGCGCCTCTTTATCCTTGATAGGTGTTGCTTCACTACTATACGGTGTCAGTGAAGCAGGTTCCAAAGGCTGGACGGATATCATCGTTCTGGGAACCATCATCGTAGGGCTTATCCTCCTCACCCTATTTGTGGTTCAACAGCTAAAATCGGATACACCGATGCTCGACTTCCGTGTATTTAAATATGATATGTTCGTATTATCGAATATCATTTCGGCCATTGTTACAGTTGCCATGTTCACAGGGATTTTCTTATTGCCTATTTATTTACAGACACTAAGAGGATTCACACCTGTTCAATCCGGTCTATTGATGTTACCTGGTGCCCTAGTGATGATGGTGATGTCACCCGTCTCTGGAGCCTTATTCGACAAAATCGGACCTCGTCCATTAGCCTTGATTGGTTTAGCGATCACCGCTATTACAACCTTCGAATTCGCTAAATTGACTACAGAAACGACCTATTCGACTTTGGTCATCATCTATGCCATCCGTTCACTTGGAATGGCTTTACTGATGATGCCGATCATGACAGCTGGGATGAATCAGCTTCCGAGGCATTTGAATACACATGGTACGGCGATGAGCAATACGCTGAAACAAGTAACCGGGGCCATCGGTACGAGCTTCGTGACGACCATTTATACAACCCGTGCTTCATACCATGGAACGGCTTTAGGAACGGAAATGAGTACGAGTGATCCCGGTTTTGTTCAGAACTTCCAATCAATCGTTCAATCCATCATGAGTTCAATGAATCAAACTAGTGAGCAGGCACAGGAAACTGCAATGTCACTGATTTCGTCCCAAATCCAGGGGCAAGCAAATGTAATGGGAATCAATGATGCATTTTTCTGGGCAACTGGTTTCGCAATTGTCGGTATCGTTCTCTCACTGTTTTTACGTGACGTTCGGAAGGACAAAGCCATCAAACAAGTTAAACAAGAAAAATTGGATGTACCTTTGCTGCCTTCACCTGTAAAAAAATCGGTTTAATTAAATGGGGGAATTAGAATGAAGATCTATGTTGTATACGATAGTGAAGGCAATCATACGAAGGCACTTGCCGAATCAATAGCACAAGGAGCCGCTGAGGTTCCTGGCGCCGAGGTTCTCATTGACCATGTAAACGAGGCTGATGTTTATAAGCTTCAGGATATGGATGCAATCATTTGGGGCTGTCCGGGCCATTTCGGCACGATCAGTTCTAGTTTGAAGACTTGGATTGATAAACTTGGATATCTATGGGCAGAAGGTGCACTAATTAATAAAGTGGGGGCTGTGTTCTGTACGACGGCCACCGTACATGGAGGGCTCGAGGCAACCATGTTGAACTTAATCACCCCTATGCTTCATCAAGGCATGATCATTGTCGGCTTACCCGGCACTGTCCCTGAAAACGCCTTGTATGGATCCTACTATGGTGTAGGGATAAGCTGCCCGCCCGGTGTGGATGACAACATCACCAAAAATGACCTGCAGCTTGGAGAAGCATTAGGAAAACGGGTAGCCCATGTCACCCGTTCATTCATAAACGAGCTCTAGGAGGCTTGATTCAATGGGCATCATCATTCTAATTATCATCGTTGCCATTTTAGCGGTTACGTGCTTAATCACATTCAATGTCAAAGCCTTATCACCTGAAGATAAGCCGGTTGTCGAGGAAGCGAACTCATTTGAAGAGTCCGCTCCCTCTTCAAATGATGATTCAGTTACCGAAATCATCGTCCCGACAGACAATGATGAATTGAAAATGAAAGATCAGGATTATCGTTTGGCGCTTTCCAAGCTTCACAATCAAAAGCCAAACGATGAGCCAACTGTAGAAAAAAAGCCTAATCTTAGCAAAATGAAAGACAAAGAATACCGTGGTTCATTGGAAGATTTCCAACAGAATCGCGATTGAAATCCAGCTCCCCTCATTGGCATATTTGCCTTTTGGGGGGATTTTTGTTTTTATGCCATGAAAGGGATCATTGCCGCCTTTGCTTAACGATCACGAGACCGTTTTACTTATTTTTTTGGTTGACAATGATTCAGAAAGACTTTAAGCTAAGGAAATGCAAAACAAACATTTTTTTAAACTCAGCTTTTGTTGAGAGACGGAATTTTAAAAGGATTTCCTTTTTTCGTTCGTCACTTGCCTATTCGGCAGGTGGCGATTTTTATTTTTATAGGGGGGAAAAACATGCAACTTTTGAAGTATTCCATAATGGTGTTAATTGGTTCGATCTCATATGGCACATTATCCACCATGATCAAGTTTGGATTTATGGATGGCCATTCTTCTGGTGAACTGGTCGGCAGTCAATACCTTGTCGGCTGGCTGATTGTTTCCGTTTTATTTCTATTTTCGTTTAAATATAAAGTTTCATGGAAAAGTGCCGGATTACTTTTAATAACAGGCATGATGTCCACTTTCGTAGGAAAGGCCTATGCCGTTTCCGTATCAGAACTTCCCGCTTCGATTGCCGTTGTATTTTTATTTCAATTTACCTGGATAGGCGTCCTTATCGAAAGTTTCTTAAATAAAAGGCGCCCGGATAAAAATAAACTCATGGCCATTTTCGTTCTCTTCATCGGTACATTATTTGCAGGGGCGATTTTTGGTCAGCCTCTCTCTGCATTAAGCCTAAAAGGTGTACTGTTCGGATTATTATCTGCGTTGCTTTTTGCTCTTTATATGTTTTGCAACTCTCAATTCGCAGTTGGGGAATCTTCCATGAAACGGTTGTTTTACATTGCAACTGGTGCGATGCTGACTGCTGTGTTCACGACAAACCCCGTCACACTTGTTACGAACCTTGTCCAAACGAACCTCTGGTACTACGGTTTGTTGCTCGGGACGTTAGGTGTTCTTGTTCCTTTCTTTTTCTTTGTCGTCAGTTTGCCGAAAGTGGGTGTAGGGCTTGGAACGATACTATGTGCAGCGGAATTGCCGTCAGCGATGGTCGTATCCGTCATCTTCTTGAATGAACAAGTTACGTCACTGCAATGGTTCGGGATGTGCTTGATCATCGTAGGCATCGCCTTGCCGGAGGGAATGAAGTATCTTTCGCAATTCCTTCCTGATAAAGAAAAAGCATTTCATGAAAAAAGAATTTCATAACTGGACGCACTAGATCGTAAAAGAATAAGAAAGACCATTCCCGATTAGAGGAATGGTCTTTTCTGTGTATATTTCATAGGTAGGTTTTCCCTTAGGAATCCAATTGTTGCACTTGAAATAGGTTGTAGTAATGCCCTTGTTTTTTCATAAGTTCTTCATGTGTACCCATTTCGGTAATTTCCCCATTATCGATATGAACAATCCGATCGGCATGGGTAATGGTTGATAACCGGTGGGCCACAATGATGGTGGTCCGGTTTTTGGCCAAAATATCAAGCGCCTCCTGGATATAATGTTCACTCTCTAAATCCAATGCGGATGTGGCTTCATCCAGCACGAGGATAGGCGGATTTTTCAAAAATACCCTCGCAATGGCAACCCGTTGCTTTTGCCCTCCGGATAGTTTCACTCCCCGTTCTCCTACTTTTGTTTCATACCCCTCTTTCAAACCCATAATGAAGTCATGGGCATTCGCCGCTTTTGCCGCTTTAAATACTTCCTCATCACTTGCATCAGGCCGTCCCATAAGGATGTTGGCCTTAACCGATTCACTAAATAAGATATTATCCTGCAGGACCATCCCGATTTTATCCCTTAGGCTGCGGACTTGATATTTACGGATATCCGTCCCATCCAATAATACCCTTCCCTCGGTCACATCATAGAAACGGGAAATTAAACTGACGATCGAGGATTTTCCTCCGCCGCTCATTCCAACAAGTGCAATGGTTTCTCCCGGCAAAACATCCAGGTTAATATGCTTTAAAACAGGTGCCTCTTTCTCATCATATGCAAACGAAACATCCTGAAACGTAATTCGTCCGTCTACATGCTTCAGCTCTTTCGCACCAGGCTCGTCATCGATATCATACTTCTCATCCACAAATTCAAAAACCCTGTCCATGGACGCCAATGTCTGCGTCATTGTGGTCGATGAGTTAACTAATCGTCTGAGGGGGTTATATAGCCGGTCAATGAAACCGACGAAAGCAACCATCGTTCCAAGCGACATTTGTTCATGAATAACCTGATAACCGGCAAATCCGATCACGAGCAGCGGGGCAATATCCGTAATCGTATTGACGACAGCAAATGACTTGGCATTCCAACTCGTATGCTTCAGGGCCTTATCCAGGAAATTCTTGTTCTGCTTCGCAAACAATTCCTGTTCCCGATCTTCTATCGCAAAGCTTTTGATGACCGACATCCCTGAAACCCGTTCATGAAGGTGACTCTGTACGTCCGCCAACGCCTGTGACCGGACCCTTGTATAGGTTCTGAGCTTGCCAAAGAAATGCTTGATCGAAAATGTATAAAATGGAAGCATGATGATGGAAACAATGGTTAATTTCACGTCCATCGTAAACATGATGGCTATCACTATAATAATCGTTGCGATATCCAGCCAAAGATTCATCAAACCCGTGATGACAAAGTTCTTCGTTTGTTCCACATCCGTAATCATCCTTGAGATGACCTCGCCCACTCTTGTGTTGGAATAATATTTAAAGCTCAGTTTCTGTATATGAGTAAATAAATCATTTCGGATATCATATAAGATCTTCGTTCCTGTCCATTGTGCGAAATACTGGCGGTAATACTCAATAGGCGGTCTCACCGCAACAAAAATGAACAGCATGATGCCCATTACCCAAAAAAGGCGTTCGGACTTCACAGCTTTGGACAGGTCACCATTCCCGATAATGTCATCCACGATATATTTACTAAGCAATGGAAGCAAAAGCGGTATCGCGAACTTTAACATTCCAATTAAAACCGTCCCGATTATCTGCCATTTATACGGCTTGACGAATTGTAAATATCTCTTAACGCTCTCCACGGAATTCCTCCATTTCTCCTGCAATAAATCACAATGCTAAAAAAAGTCCAGTAATGTTCAATTGGAATCCTTAGATGCACTTTTCAATTATATTTTCCTTTTCGAAGAATAACTATCAAAACGATTTAAAATGATTCAGTACGCAATAGAAAAAGCCTGCTAATTTAGCAGCAGGCCTTTCTTATCTTCGATAGGTTAAAAAGCGTTCATACCAACTATCAATAAACTCTGCGGAGAATGGTCCTTTTCGCTGGCGTATCATATAAATTAAATAGTCTACGTTCTGTTTCAATATTGAATCGATGGCATCAGGGTAATTCATTTCTTTCCGATGCCTTTCATATTCATCCTCATCCAGCAAATTAAACGTCATATCTGGGAATACTTTAATGTCCAGGTCATAATCAATGTATTTTAATGCTCCGGAATCATATGTGAACGGAGAACTGATATTGCAATAATAATAAACCCCGTCCTCTCTTAACATACCGATAACATTAAACCAATACTTTGAATGAAAATAGCAAATCGCCGGCTCTCTTGTAATCCAGGTCCTTCCATCTGATTCCGTCACCATAGTACGGTCATTTGCCGCTATCATCAGATTTTGGGTCCCTTTTAAAACGGTTGTCTCTTCCCAGATACGATGGATATGTCCATTATGTTTATAGCTATGGATTTGGATTTTTCCTCCTTCGGCAGGAACAATCCCCATTTATCTCTCCCTACTTTCTATAGACACCCTGACAGCGTACTGTGCCCTATTCCGTTTGCAGTTATTGTGTGTATTTAAAAATATATACTTTTTTCCATTTACCCTATATTCCTATATTATAGCGATTTATTCATGAATTTAAAACAAAAGTGGCTAATCTCCCAGTGAAAATGTGTAAATAAGTCGAAAAAGTCTGACCCATCCACCCATTTTATCTTAGAAATTAGCCAATTATTTATTGTATTGCAGCCTGTTCTTGCTGAAAATAACGGATCACTTCTTCCGTTTGCCTCTCGAACATATCATGGATACTTTTCAATTCCTGCTTCTTGAGTTGAATCTCTTCCTGAATGGTGACTGCTTCACTCTCTTCTTGCAGGGCAAGGAGTTGCTTCTCTATATCCTGGCATCTCTCGATTTCGGATTGTAAAAGTAAAAGCTTATCCATCGTTTTCAACTGGTTGTTTATTAGCCGGTTAAATTCCTCCATGAATGCACCTTCCTAATCTGTATTTTTTCTATAGTATGTATATTCTATTTTATTCTGATATCTCCTTTGACATAAAATGTAAACACGATGAAACATTTGTCGAATTCAAAGGAAGCAAAAAAACGAAAGGCATCCTTCAAAAGAAGGACGCCTTTCGTTTTGTTATGGCAATTAGCCTTGGCTTTTATTGCTTTGAGATTTTTGGTTTTGTTGCTTCACTTGTTGAACGTTAGTTTCAGAAGCAAACTCAGTGCCGTATTGGCCTTGGCCCTTATTTTGCTGAGATTGAGCGTTTTGTTGCTTCACTTGTTGAACGTTTGTTTCAGAAGCAAACTCAGTGCCGTATTGGCCTTGACCTTGTTGAGATTGCGCGTTTTGTTGTCTCACTTGTTGAGCGTTAGTACCTGCTTGTGATTTATTATTGTTTTTAGCCATTGATATCACCTCCACGATAATAAGATAACCATTATCCGGAAGTGTTATCCAACTAAAAACATTTAAATTTTTCCAGTTATATTAAACAAGTAATGAAATGCCTCCATCAACTATAACGGTTTGTCCACGAATCATACTTGCCCCATCGGAAATTAAAAACAGAATGGTGCTCACCATATCCTCCACTTCGACCATCCGCCCAGCAGGAGTCTGTTCTGCCGCCTCAGCAAGCATTTCATCCCGATTCGGGAAAGACTTTAGGGCATCCGTATCGATCACACCGCCTGAAACGGCATTGACACAAATGTTTTTCGCAGCCAGTTCGACCGCTAAATATCTTGTCAGAGCTTCAAGCGCAGCTTTGGAAACACCCACAGCTGTATAATTTTTCAAATAGCGAATGGATCCAAGTGAACTGATGCTGACGATTTTCCCTCCGCCGTTCCTCTCCATTAGTTTCGCCGCTTCCTGTGCACAGAAAAGGAGCGCTTTCGTATTGATATCCATTGTCCAGTTCCAATGGGATTCTTCAAGCTCCATCAATGGGCGCTGTACTCCTGATGCCGCATTATTAATGAAGATATCCAAACGTCCATAAAAGGCATCGATTTCCTCAAACATGGTTTTCACTTTCGCGACGTCACCGACATTCGCCTTCACTACAAGAGCTTTACGCCCCAATGCTTCAATTTCGGCTGCCACTTCTAATGCTTTCGACTTGCTCCGGGCATAATTAATAACGAGGTCGTAACCTTCCTCTGCAAGTTTTATTGCCGTGCTTCTTCCTAAACCTTTGCTACTACCTGTAACGAGCGCCACTTTTTGTTCCATTCGTTTATTCATCCTTTCTGAGTAAACACCGAGTTTTAAAAATCATTTTTTTAAGGAGTGTTACTGTTATGTATGTTGGACGTGATATGACAGAGTTGTCGATGATGAAAAAATCGGATTGGGAAAATAGTGAACTTGCCTATTTTCATCACTCCCTTCAACAAATGGTACCTTATTTAAACCAAGAAGGACAGAGTATCCATAGTGAAATCGTCAAAGAAATTGAAAATAGAGGCGGACTTAGCAGACAGGAAGCCGATTATACTCATGGTACGAATACCATTTACGATTGATTTCATTATTGAATTTCAACAAAAAGAAGAGGATATCTTAGCGGATATCCTCGCAGACTGTAGTCAAACTCTCGATGAAAATGGAGTTTGACTACAGTTTTTTTGAGGGGTGTAAAATTCAAATGTTGGATTTTCACTCCAGACACTCGCTTTCCAATCATTTTTGTTTTAAAATCACGATTTTTTTGTACGATAGAATTACGATTCCACAAATCAGGGCTGTCCAAAGGAATGTCAACGAATAAACGGAAGGTGACATCACCTTACCGAATGCAGTTTCATTCTGTAATGCCCCTACTTGTTCCCAAGCATTTACTACGTCTGGTTTATACAGGGTTGTTTTTACAGCACCTACCAGCATCGCACTGCCCATATATAAAGCGTGTATGATGATAGAACCGATGAATGCTTGAATGACCCCCTTCATTTCCCCACCTCCAATAACCTTATATTACCATATACCAAAACGTGTTTTCATATAGGTAAACAAAAAAAGCATTTATTCTATACGTGCTTTTTCTTTGTAGGCTTTCATCATCTTTTGATGGGAAACCGGAAATGCGAACTCCTCCATCTCTTCTTCACTAACCCACTTGAGCTGGTGTTCTCTTAACGTCTCTTCACTGATCTTTTCATTGACCATTCCCGTATACGTGTCCACTTTCCAAACAAGATGTGAGAAAACATGTTCAATTCTCACAAGAGATTCCGTGATTTCCGGTTTGACACCGTACATTTCCTGAAAACGACTCTCGAAGAATTCCCGCTTATGCAAAAGGGGTGAATGGTTCTCGAAGTTCGGATATTCCCAAAGGTTAGCCAGCAATCCTTCAGATGCCCGCTTGTGAATTAAAACTTCACCCTTTTCATTTGTTAAAACGGCAGCCACAATGGGTACATCCCGCGTTTTTTTCTTTTGGATTTTAACAGGAAGTTCTGATTGAACCCCTGCTTCGAATGCAAGACAATGCCTTTGAACGGGACATAACAGGCAGGCTGGCTTACCAGGTGTGCAGATTAATGCCCCCAGTTCCATCAGGGCTTGATTAAAGGCAGAAGTATGTTCATGATCGATCAGCTTTCTGACAGCAGCCTCAAATGTTTTTCTCGTCTTT
This sequence comes from Peribacillus sp. NPDC060253, assembly GCF_042727425.1. Lineage (NCBI taxonomy): Bacteria > Bacillati > Bacillota > Bacilli > Caryophanales > Bacillaceae > Peribacillus > Peribacillus sp. NPDC060253. Next base: position 15,475 of record NZ_JBHXAS010000072.1, on the reverse strand, counting down.
GGCTTTGCAATGTCTTCATATATCATCAATATCCGCGATAATACACGCATGACGTTTCCATCGACAGCTGGCTCCGGCTTGCCATAGGCGATGCTTAGGATAGCACCAGCCGTATAAGGTCCAACCCCTTTCAATTTGGAGATTTCCTCGGGATCATCCGGCACGATCCCATTATAAGATGCCTTCACTTCCTGAACGGCACTTTGAAGATTCCTTACACGCGAATAATACCCAAGGCCTTCCCATGCTTTTAAGATTTTCTCTTCATCGGCATTGGCAAAATCCTCAAGTGTGGGGAACCATTCCACAAACCTGTTGAAATAAGGAATCACCGTATCCACTCTCGTTTGCTGAAGCATGATTTCAGAAACCCAAACACGGTACGGGTCCTTATTTTCCCTCCATGGCAATTGTCTTTGTTCTTTTTGAAACCAGGAAACTAAATCTTGTTGAAATTCTTCAATTTTTATATTTTCTATTGTCGGGATCATTATTTCTTTCAAATCAGTTCCTCCAAAAATGTTACACTCTTATCAAAAATGGGAATACCTATTATAAGGCATTCTTTTTTAAGTAATATGTTCACATCCATTTTTATTGTAATGGGTCACAAAAATAAATCAAATTATATTCATTTGATGGTTAATATATAAATACGGTATGATTAAAGAAGACCATTTTTTTAAATTGTGGCAGGGAGGTTAGATTTTTGGATACAGGTACTCACTTTGTCATGGGAATTGCTCTTGGAGGTCTTGCCACATTAGATCCTGTCATTGCGCAGAGCCCGATCACTGCAAGTGCAGTCATAGCAGGTACAATATTGGGATCACAAGCTCCAGACATTGACACCGTTCTAAAATTAAGGAATAACGCTGTATATATACGAAACCACCGTGGAATCACGCATTCCATTCCCGCTGTTTTACTTTGGCCCTTGATTATCAGCGGAGCTCTCTTTGCCATCATACCTGAAGCAAATTACCTTCATCTTTGGCTTTGGACCTTTCTAGCTGTATTCCTCCATGTATTCGTGGATATATTCAATGCTTATGGGACTCAGGCCCTTAGGCCGATTTCGTCAAAATGGGTAGCTTTAGGGGTCATCAATACATTTGACCCGTTCATTTTTGGAATACATGTTGCCGGACTGATATTATGGGGCTATGGATTTCCCCCAGGCTATTTATTTCTCTCGATTTACGGAATACTCGTCATCTATTATATCTCTCGATTCAGGGAACAGGCTTTTATTAAACGAGCTGTTAAGCAGCAAATCCCGGGAGCAAGGAAAATCCTTTTATCACCGACCATGCGTTTTCACCGCTGGAAAATTGCCGTGATTACCGAAAAGAATTATTATGTGGCACGAGCCGATAATGGGCGTGTGACCATTCTTGATACGTTTGATCGAGTGCCATTGCCTGAAAGTGAAATTCTCGAAGTCGCCAAGAAGGATATCAACTTGGCAGCCTTTCTGTCCTTTTCTCCGGTTTACCGCTTTGAAATCGAACAAATAAAAGAATATTATGAAGTACGTTTTATCGATTTAAGATACCGCAGCAATGGGTACTACCCATTCGTGGCAGTCGTCCATTTAGACAACGATTTGAATATCTTGAATTCATATACAGGATGGATCTTTAGCGAAGCGAAACTGCAGAAGAAATTGAATATCATATTGTAGTCGCATACATTCACATACATCGAAAAAAGGCTGATTCCAGGGAAACCCCTCTGGAACCAGCTTTTTTAATGCAATCGATTCTGCTGATTTAATAAATGTTGATATTTAGGATTTTTTGCAATGAACTCGTGGAATTGTTCACCATAATTATCAATCCAGGTCCTTACTACACGTGATGTCATTTCTTCCCCGGCATACTCATGTCCAGCTTTTGCATAGGTCGCTTCGAAATCTTCCCATAATAATTCCACCCAAGTCAAGGCTTGCTCATACGTGATGTGCTCATTTTTCTCAAGCAGTATCTTGGTTAATCTTTCATGGTAATCATTCATTAGAACCACCTCATTGCCAATATTTTTACAGACTGAACTATACTGTTCCTTACCCATACTAGTGATAAGCGGAAACGCTTCTTTCTTTAATCTGATGCTTGGAGGAGAAAAACTTGCGAAATAAACAAAAAGGATTCCCCAACCAAAACAACAATAAATTTCATGGCGAGCCTCGTGCAAAGGCAAGGTATGCTTCAAAGCGTGCAGATGGCAGTATTAATACACACCCTCAAGAACGAATGAAAGCATCAAACGAGCGATCGAATTAACTTCAGGTGGAATCGGGGCTTTCCTCGGTTCCTTTTTATTTCAACATCGAAATGGGCAGTGCCTCTTCCTTTCCGCTTCCGCCTAAGCGGTAACCCCAGGCAAATACGCCATTCATATAATCAATTTTGAAATAGACACCGGGATCTCCATCTATTTGATAAATTTCACCTTTTTCGAAGTCATCCGGATTTAACAGATAGGCCTTGGCCATCGTCACTTTTCGTTCCAATACAGAAAATTCATTAACCATTCCCAATTGCTCAGCTTTTCTCGCCTTTTCCGTCAACGCTGCAATTTCCTGTTGTAATTCATAGGCAGATAACTTGCTGTATCTTATGTCGCTCATATATGGCTCCTTAAATGAAGAATTAATTTACTTCTATATTAAACAAAATTTTGTGATTTGGCTATCGATGTACTTAATCACAGTCGGGATTGGAAAGATAACGCTCAATTAATTCTATTGGAAAACCTTTTCGGTATAATGCTTGCTTCATCTTATGTTCATATTCGAAGCCTTCATGATTTTTGTAGCGGCGTTGCATTTTTTCAGCATGATGGCATAGCGAATCCCATTGTTCATCCTCATCCTTCTCAACTGTCACATCTTCAAGTGCTTCAAGAATGACATCTCTTGGGAAACCTTTTCGTAACAAAGTTTGTTCAACCTTCTGCCTTAATGCCCGCTCCGAAATGTTTTTTTCCTTTTTTACAGATTTTCCAGCAAGTTTTCTTGCATGCTCAATTTGAATATCGTAGGGGTATTCCTTTAGTGCCTCGACAACCGATTTTTCTTGTATCCCCTTTTCCTTCAGCTCGAGCTTCAGGGTAGTGGGCCCTTTATTGCCTCCGTTCACATGGGTACGTACGTAAGCCTTGGCAAATTCAAGGTCATCTAAATAATTAAAGCTGTATAGCTTATGTATCGCTTCCTTTATGATCGGCTCTTCCGCGTCCTTCTTTCTTAAATAAAGGCGAATTTCCGATTCCGAACGCATTCGGTATGATAAATAATTAAGTGCATCGGTAAATGCTTTTTGGATTTCATCATGGAATTGTATTTCAGCTAATAGCAGGTCATCAAGTGCCGTACCCTTTTTCAAATGAAATTTCAATAGCACTTCTTCGTCCACACTGAAAGCATATTTTTCATCAACGAAAATGTTATAACGATCTTTACGTTTTTTTTGGGTTGTTATTTTTGTTATGTTTGGCATAAAATCCACCCCCACCCCTACTTTACCCCTTTACGTGTACCATTTCTATATATAGCATGTCTAAAAATGAAAAAAGCACATGGGCATGTTAAAGTGAAGGAAAGATAGGGAAAGGAAGTGGTTTTCATGAAAATAGCCATTGCTGGTGGAAGCGGTTTTGTCGGCACAGCCCTTATTGATGAATTATCAAAAGAAAATCATGATATATATATTTTGACACGTCATCCCGAAAAATTTAACAAACAGGAAAATTTGACATATATCGGCTGGTTGATCGAGGACGCTAAGCCGGAACTCCATTTGGCGGGACTCGATGTTTTCATAAATCTTGCTGGTGAATCATTAAGCAGCGGGCGTTGGACTCCTGAACGAAAACGGCGGATTGTCGAAAGCAGGGTCGAAGCTTCCAAAGAGATGAACCGGATCCTTTCCGCACTGCCCGATAAAGTGTCTGTCATCATCAATGCAAGTGCAATCGGATATTACGGTATTTCGGACCATGAAACCTTTACTGAAACCTCTGAATCCATCGGTGATGATTTCTTGAGCCGTACTGTTAAGCTATGGGAAAAGGAAGCGTCTAAATCCAGCCCATTCAGTAAACGGGTCGTCCTTACAAGATTTGGTGTGATTCTGGGGGAAAAAGAAGGAGCATTGCCAATGATGGCCCTCCCTTATAAACTTTTTGGCGGAGGAAAGATGGGCAAAGGGAATCAGTGGCTTTCCTGGATTCATATTCACGACGTGGTCCGTGCAATAATCTTTTGCATGAACGATTCAAGAATCGAAGGCCCAGTCAATTTTACGGCACCAACCCCCGTTCCGATGAATACATTCGGTAAAACGATAGGTGCTGTATTGCACCGACCCCATTGGTTTTCTGTACCTCCCTTCATCCTCAAGACCATGATGGGGGAAATGAGTATACTTGTACTTGAAGGACAAAATGTCCTGCCCATTAAACTTAAAGAGGAAGGGTTCATGTTTTCTTTTCCAACCCTTAAAGATGCTTTACAAAATATCTTAAAAGGAGATTATCACGTATGAAAGTACCCTTTTAGGAAAAAATAGGGATATTAAGTGAAATGGAGATGATCTAATTGTCCAAAAAACACGAAAAAGAAAAAAGTAACTTAACGAGCACCCAAGCGATTCTTTATGCTCGGGAATTTAAAAGTGCAGATCGAGCTGGAGGATTTAGCGAGAAGAAATCCCGACGTTAAGTTTGGAGTTTTTTCCCGTACATTTTGATCAACCATTCAACACAAAATAAGCTAGAGATGATAAGTGTAATCATCTCTAGCTTATTTATTTTTATTCTAGGGGGCGCTAAAATGGGACGTAATAACATACATCATAATCGTGACAAAAACAAACAAAAACTTCCGCAAGTTCCTAAAAACCTGAAAAGTGACGGGCTTGACGTTGAATATTCTTCCGAACTGGCTGACCAGGAAGACATCGAGGCACAAGCCCGGGCAAATGCGGCAGACCGCCGTGCTCATAATCGCCGCCAATAAATAAACAAAGGGGCTGTAAAACAGCCCCAATTATATTCTTATACACAACGTTTATCCACACCCCTGTGTATATTGTGGATATATTCTGAAAATACTGACAAGGAGTAGGTACAATTACTCGTCTTACTAACATGAAAATAATGTTATTTCTGGATAACCCTGTGGATTATGTGGATAAAGGATGTATGCCGCTGATTACGCTATACTTATGTTGTGGATAACTTTTCACTTTCCCTGTTTGATTCGATAGGATTATTATTCCCAATTTACTAAAGCATCAATTGTGACCAGCTGCTGTGATATCCCTTTTTACGGATTTTTGGTGAATTGAATGATTGCCCTTACTTACCTTCCCCCCTCAATAGAATGGGTTCTCGGTAATGTTGTATGCCAAACAATTAACCAACCAGTCAATATAAAGTCAAACCTATACCCTCGCCATTAAAGGAAGTTCCACAAACTTTTGTCATCAGCCATTCCTTCCAACTGTTTACGAAGCAAGAATTTTTGAATCTTACCACTTGCGTTCCGAGGCAACTCATCACAGAAGATATATTTTCTTGGACGTTTATAATTAGCCAGTGTATTACTGTTCTTACACCAGGCTTCTAAATCGCTTTCCCTCAATGCTTTATCTTTAGCTACGATGAATGCTGTTACCAGTTCCCCCCATTTATCATCGGGCTGACCAAGCACTGCACAGTCGAGAATGCCTTGATGCTCATAAAGAGTGTCTTCGACTTCACGCGGATACACATTTTCTCCTCCGGAGATAATCATGTCGTCCACTCGGTCCTTGACCCACAGATATCCATCTTCATCCAGAAAACCGATATCACCAGAATGGTACCAGCCTTTGTAAAGCGCTTTTTCCGTCTCTGCATCTTTTTGAAAGTAACCTTTCATGATACATGGACCTTTCACAAGAATTTCCCCTGTTTCACCAGGCTCCAGCTTATCCTCGGGATCCGCTGGCCCTTCGTCATTGGGACGGGCAATGATGATGTCATGATTGGAGCATGCTTTGCCGGCAGACCCCGCTTTTCTAATTTGATCATCTTCCAATAGGAGAGTGATGGCTGGACCCATTTCCGTCATTCCGTATGCTTGGATGAACTGGATGCCCAGTTTCTCCTGACATGCACGTACAAGTGTTGGCGCCATTGGAGCCGCTCCATAAAGCCCTAGTTTCAAACTTTGGAATTTATACTCATGTAGGTTTTCTTGAATGAGCATGTTCCACATCGTAGGTGCAGCAAATAACTTGGTGATTCCCTCGGATTCAATTAGTTCCATTACCTTTTTAGGATTAAACTGATGCAGTAAGACATTCGTGGCACCAACCTGTACGCGAGGTAAAAAGGAACAGTGCAGTTCTGCACAATGAAACATCGGTGCAGTAATCAAACCGATATCTGAACGATCATACTTCATTGCCTCAATTAATATCTCAGATTGTTTGACCATATCTTTATGAAGGTGAATGACACCTTTTGGACGTCCGGTTGTCCCGCTCGTATACATGATGGCATAAACATCATCCTCGTGAACGTCCACCTCAGCGGGCTGTGATGAGACACTAGCCATTTTTTGGCGGTAGCCTTTGGCATATCCAGGCACATGATCATCAATATACCAGAAAGCCATTTCTGGGAATCGCTTTTCAACATCGGCAATACTCGATTCCAACTCCTGTTCGAATAAAACGACCTTTGGGGCTGCGTCACTTAAGATGAAGGCCAGCTCTTCTGCCATTAAGCGGAAGTTGATTGGATTGAAGATTGCGCCGATTTTTGCACAGGCAAAAAATGCGGTGGCAAGCTCTTCATTGTTGTAAAGGTAGGTAGAGACCCTGTCCCCTTTTCGCACTCCTTCCGCTTGAAGGGCCGCCGCCAGTCTATTCACCTGGTCATTCCACTGAATATACGTATAGCGGATATTTCTTCTCACGTCGTAGATAGCTTCTTTAATGGGGAATTTCTGAACCGTCTGATCAAAGATATTTTTAATCGTTACTGACATATCATTATCCTCCTCAAGTAAACCCACCATCAACGGAATGAGTTCACGTCAGCCTGCCGATGGTAAGGTCTTTATCCTTTTTCAGCTTTTACTTTCGTGCGAATTACAAATGTTCATAACCAGACAGTCCCTTTTCAGTCCAATCTTTCAATGATGGTGGCATTCGCCATGCCGTGGCCCTCACACATTGTTTGCAGCCCATAGCGGCCGCCAGTTCTCTCTAACTCATGAATCATTGACACCATTATTCGGGCACCACTGCCGCCAAGAGGATGCCCTAAAGCAATCGCCCCGCCATTTGGATTAAGCTTCTTAGGATCTGCCCCCGTTTCTTTTAGCCAGGCAATCGGTACAGGAGCGAAAGCCTCATTCACTTCAAAGATATCAATATCATCAATGGAAAGTCCTGCTTTTTCCAAAGCTTTTTGAGTGGCGGGAATCGGGCCCGTCAGCATCAGGGTGGGATCTGACCCAACAACAACCCGTGTATGCACTTTAAATCGCGGTTTCAATCCAAGTTCTTCCGCTTTTCTGCGCTCCATCAATAATAAGGCGGCGGCACCATCACTGATCTGGCTTGAGTTCCCGGCATGAATTAAACCGTCTTCTTGAAAAACCGTTTTCAACCCTGCGAGTACTTCAAGCGTAGTTCCAGCCCTTGGCCCTTGATCTTCTATAACTTCCATATGATTTCCTTCTTTATCGGTACCCGTTAATGAGATCATTTCACGGTTGAAATGGCCTTCTTTTTGAGCACGAATTGCTTTAGCGTGACTTTCGACGGAAAACTGATCACATTCCTCACGTGTGATTCCCCACTTGTCCGCGATTCTTTCTGCTGATAAACCTTGGTTGATCACCTCATAGTTGTCTAAATACTTCTGACTTGTTACAGCTCCTTGATAATTTGACCCCATAGGGACCCGGGACATGTTTTCCACTCCCCCTGCCACGACCACATCCATGTCCCCTGACAAAATGGCTTGGGAAGCGAAATGTACAGCCTGCTGACTTGACCCGCATTGACGGTCAATCGTCGTTCCCGGCACTTCAATCGGATAACCGGCAATCAGTGCAGCAACGCGTGCTATATCACCGGCCTGTTCCCCAGACTGTGAAACACACCCTAAAATGACATCATCGACAAGAGCAGGATCAATGCCCGCCTTTTCGATCAGCTTCCTCAATACTTCCCCGGCTAGATCATCTGGGCGAATGTCTTTCAAGACACCGTTCCTTCTTCCGACTGGAGTGCGAATGCCTTCAACGATAACCACTTCACGCATATACTCTCTCCCCCTTCTCATCCTGTTTTTATTAAAGCCCAAGGTTCTTAGCGATGATTTTCTTCATGATTTCATTTGTTCCCGCATAGATGCTTGCCACTGGTACATCCCGATACCTTCTGGCAATCTTGTATTCTTCCATATATCCATATCCGCCGTGTAGCTGCATACATTCAATGGATATTTTTCTGGCAGTCTCCGTCAAACGCCATTTTGCCATCGACACGTCTGTAACGACCTGTTCACCCGCCATATGCATGGAGATCAATTGATCAAGGAACACACGCCCCATTTTGATTTCAGTTGCCATTTCGGCAATTTTGAATTGTGTATTTTGAAATTGACTCACGGATTTTCCGAACGCTTCCCTGCTTTTCACGTATTCAATCGTATCGGCAAGCATATCCTCAGATGCCGTTTGGGCACAAATCGCTACGACAAGGCGTTCCTGCTGCAATTTCTCCATTAAATAGGTAAAACCCTTGCCTTCTTCACCAAGCAGATTTTCCTTTGGAACACGACAATCCTCAAAAATGAGTTCTGCTGTATCCTGACTGTGTAAACCAAGCTTCTTCAGTTTTCTTCCCCTGGAAAATCCGGGTGTATCCCTTTCAACCACGACTAAGCTTACGCCTTTATGCTTCGGAACTGCACTTGGATCCGTTTTGCAAGCCACGATAACTAGATCCGCGTGTATTCCATTTGTAATGAATGTCTTTTGGCCATTTAATATGTAGTGATCTCCATCCAAAATCGCAGTCGTTTTAATGTTGGCCAAATCCGAACCTGTTCCAGGCTCTGTCATGGCGATGGCTGTAATGCTTTCCCCTGACGTACATTTTGGAAGCCAGCGCTGTTTCTGCAACTCATTTCCGTAAGCGGCAATATACGGAACAGTAATGTCACTGTGAAGCCCAAAACCTATGAAACCAGAACCCACTCTTTCTAATTCTTCATTAATTATGACTGCAAAGCCCCAATCTACCCCGGAGCCCCCATACTCTTCTTCAAGGTCTGGACATAAAAAGCCCTGCTCCCCCATCTTCACCCAAAATGAACGGGGAATGATCCGTTCTTCCTCCCATCGTTCATAGTGTGGAACCGCTTCTTTCTCTAAAAACTTTCGGAATGACTTACGGAATATCTCATGTTCTTCACTAAGATATGGATGTTTCATCTGTTTTATCTCCTCTGCATGCTTTGTCATATCGCCTCCCCATTGATGGGACGCCTCTTATTCATGAACTTTATCGATCTCATAATCTTTCCCGAATGGAATGGACTCTTATCTTGGTGACATCCGAATGGCGCCATCCAGCCTGATCGTTTCCCCGTTCAGCATTGGATTCGTAATGATGCTTTCCGTCAGTTTCGCGTACTCTTCGGGATACCCGAGCCTTGATGGAAATGGCACGGTTTTACCTAATGACAGCCTCGCTTCTTCAGGCAATGAATCGAACATCGGAGTGTGGAATAAACCCGGTGCAATCGATACGACACGTATCCCTTTGGTGGCAAGCTCCCTCGCAATCGGCAGGGTCATCCCGACTATTCCTCCCTTGGAGGCACTATATGCGGCCTGTCCGATTTGTCCTTCAAAGGCAGCTACGGAAGCTGTATTGATCATGACCCCACGCTCCCCCTCATGGTTCGGTTCGTTCTCGACCATTTTTTCAGCTGCAAGACGAATCACGTTGAATGTACCGACCAAATTGATTGCTACAACATTTGAGAACGCTTTCAATTCATGTGTACCTTTTCTCCCTATGACCTTCTCTGCAATCGCAACACCCGCACAGTTGATGACCGTATTGATGCTCCCGAATCTTTCAATTCCTTTTTTCAACCCTTCCCTTACACTATCTTCACTTGTTACATCCGTTTTGACAAACAGAACTGAATTTCCCAATTCATGGGCCATTTTAGCCCCTTTTTCTTCCGAGAGGTCAAATATGATAGCTTTTCCACCTTTATTAATGATATTTCTTACCGTCGCCGCTCCGAGACCTGAAGCCCCACCTGTCACTACTGCTATGGTTTCTTTAATATCCAAATCCTCACCTCATTTGTTTCGTCTAGTATATATATTCATCCTTCACTATCATCAAAACCTATTTTCAATATTAATTTCTCTGCTTGCTGTCTTATCGTTTGCCTTCAAATCATGAAGGGCATCAGTAAAGCCTTTGATCATCTGTTCAAAATCCTGCTTCAATCCATCCAGTTCTTTAATGCGCTCATTAATTTCGTTTAATTTCTGTCCTGCTGTATCAATCGTTTTTTCCAATTGCTTAATGCCTGTCCTATCCTTATCGAATAACAGAACGATTTCCTTTATTTCCACTAATGAAAACCCATACTTCTTACCGCGCATGATGATTTTGAGTTGTGCGTATTCTTTCTTTCCATAAACTCTATTTCCTGATTCAGTACGCTTTGGCCTAAGCATCCCCAGCTCCTCATAATACCGGAGAGTCCTAGTTGTCAATTCGAATTCTTTTGCTAACTCAGAAATGGTATACATGTTAAAACCACACTTTGCAAAGGGATTAATTACCTATATCTTAACATTGACGTGAACGTAAACTTCAATGATTATTCACAAAATTTCTAATATATGAAACTATATGAAAGATTCAAACTGATATACTAAGGGTATAATCTATAAAAGAAGGGAAGGATAAAATCATGTTCTGTTCAAAAATATTAGTTGCTTATGATGAATCTGAATTGGCACTTAAATCTTTAGAAAAAGCAATGGAATTGGCGAAGCAGGATCCAGCTATTGAAATCCAGGTGCTTCACGCTGTTACACTTCCAATCAAACCGAATATATATGGTAATGCTTTTCAGGAGATTGAAGAATCCATGCTCAAATATGGCAATGAAGTGATTAAAAAAGCGGAAGCACTATTGTCCGAAATCCCGAATGCATCCCAAACATTTGTCGTAGAGGGTTCAGCCATCACGACTTTATTGGATCATGTTAAATCCCAGAATTGCGACCTTATCATTATGGGCAGTCGCGGATTGAGTGGTTTCAAGGAATTCCTTGGGAGCGTGAGCCACTACATCGTCCAACATTCTCCTGTGCCTGTCTTATTAGTTAAATAGAATGAACGTCAAGTCATATTTATCGCCTGCCAATTTAAAGAAGCTGTGTTCCCCTTTGGAGTCAGCTTCTTTAAGCTCGTCTAAAACATAAGGTACATTCAATCAAAACTTCTCATGTTTTACAAACGCTTCTGTTTACAGGTAAAATGAAAGTAATTTTAATGAGGATAACAGGTGAAGCGATGGATATTAAGCATTTGCAATACTTTATAGAGGTAACCAATTTTAATAGCTTTACTCGGGCAGCCGATCATTTGTTCATTACCCAGCCGACCATCAGCAAGATGATTAAAAATTTGGAAACCGAACTAGGTGTTGAACTTTTTGATCGTTCACGTAAGCAATTGATCCTAACCGATGCAGGCAGGGTTGTCTTAGAGCAGGCAAAATTGATAGATAAGGCCTTTCACAATTTAGAAACGGAAATGGACAATTTATTAGGTTTGCAAAAGGGACATATACGCATCGGATTGCCGCCAATCATCGACGCTTCTTTCTTCCCCCGAATTCTTAGTCATTTTCATGAGGACTATCCCAATATAACCTTTCAATTAATGGAGGATGGTTCAAAAAAGATTGAAGAATCCGTCCAAAATGACCTAATTGATATAGGCGTAATAGTCCTGCCTACCAATACTACAATTTTTCATCATTTTGCCTTTTTAGAAGAAGATATCAACTTGATTGTGCATCCCTCCCATCCGCATGCTTGTCTGGAAGAAATCGAGTTGTCCGCCCTGGAGAATGAGTCTTTCATCTTATTCAATAAAGATTACGTTCTAAGAGACTTGATCATTTCATCCTGTAATCAAGCTGGTTTTTCTCCACATATCATTACGGAAAGCTCACGCTGGGATTTTATTGAGGAGATGGTTTATTGTAAACTTGGCATTGCTCTTTTACCAGAAAGTTTATGCCGTCACAATGAACGAGTGAGGTCCATCAAGGTTAAAAAACCCTCCATTAGTTGGAATTTGGGACTCATTTGGAGTAAGGATCATTACCTTTCATGTGCTGCAAAGGAATGGCTGAAATATATGAAGGAAGCGTTGACTCATAAAGAGTGATTCCTTCTGTTGGTGTAAGCACTATCATAGATGTAGGTTATGAACATGATAACATCTATCCATTTTACAATACCAAAAGGCGGGGTTAGACTTGGTATGAGCAAAAAGGACGGTAAATGCTAATGGATCCTTATTTTTAGAAAGGAAATATGTATGATCACTTTATCTAGTGTTGTTGAGTTACAGGCAACCAAAGAAGCTTTGGAGAAAATTAAATTTTCATACCCCGAACTATTTAATAAATTACTCCATGTCGTTGCCTTAACACGAGCTTTTCAATTTAAATATCAATTTATGGGCACATTGATCATGGATGAAAACCCTAACGAATACACCCCTGAATTCGTTATGCCCTCCGTTATCCACTTATATATAGAGGAAGTTCAAAAGTTAAAGGATGATCCGAATATCCCGGTCTTACTCCAGGCCGTCTCCCAAAATAAAAATATTGGATATGCAAAATTCAGTATGCTTGTGCTCGGTAAAAGCCCTGAATCGCTTTCAGGCGCTTCATATATTAAATGAAGCCCTGATATGTTCCTAAAAAAAACCTCCATTGACGGAAGGTTTTTTTTCTTTCATGCAAAATTAAAGTACTTTGCTCAAAAATGCTTTGGTTCTTTCCTGCTGCGGATTATCAAAAATCTCACTGGGGATATTCTCTTCAATAATATAACCTTCGTCCATGAAAATCACACGATCCCCAACTTCCTTTGCAAATCCCATCTCATGGGTCACCACGACCATGGTCATACCTTCCTTAGCCAACTGCTTCATAACCTCAAGCACTTCACCGACCATTTCTGGATCTAGAGCGGAAGTTGGCTCGTCGAACAACATGATTTTAGGTTCCATCGCTAACGCCCTAGCAATTGCCACGCGTTGCTTTTGTCCCCCGGATAGTGAATCCGGATATGCTTTCGCTTTCTCGGCAAGCCCCACTTTCTTAAGCAATTCCATGCCTTTTTGGGATGCCTGTTCTTTGGAAACCTTTCTCACTTTTAATGGCGCAAGCATAATATTCTCAAGTACAGTCTTATGGGGAAATAAGTTGAAATGCTGAAATACCATGCCAACTTCCGTTCGGACTTTATTGATATTGACCTTCTTGTCTGTCGTATCAAGTCCTTCTATGTAAATATGACCACCCGTTATGGTTTCTAGTTGATTGATACACCTGAGGAAGGTAGATTTACCCGACCCAGAAGGACCAATTACCACGACTACTTCCTGAGGGGAAACGATTGCATTGATATTTTTCAATACTTCGTTATTCCCGAATGACTTCTTTAGATTCTCGACCTTGATCATTCTGTTTTCAACCTTCTTTCGAGTCTATTTAATACGAAACTTAAAATGAGTGTCAGGAATAAATAGATGAAGGCACACGCCAAATATGGCTCCCACACTTTAAAATACTGACTCCCCATCGCTTTTCCCCAATACATTAATTCCGGGGCTGCAATGACACACAATAAGGAGGAATCTTTTAATAATACGATGAATTCATTTCCTAGCGGCGGGATCATTCTTTTGAAAGCTTGAGGTAATACAACATGAATCATGGTTTGAGCATGGGTCATTCCCAAAGAACGGGACCCTTCCGTTTGTCCTTTATCGATGGATTGGATGCCCGCACGGAATATTTCCGCAATATATGCCGCTGCATTTAAAGATAACGCAATGACCCCGGCGGCTACTGCATTCGTTTCCCCGGTAAAAAAGGGCACCACTCCAAAATGAATTAAAAAGATTTGGACTAAAAGCGGAGTTCCGCGAAAAACCGTGACATAACAATAAAATGGAAATGCAAGCACTTTGTTCCTTATGATTTTCCCTAAGCCTATCAATAACCCCAAAAAGGTTCCGATGAGGATGGAGGAAACCGACAGCCCTATAGTAAGCAATGTTCCTTTTAATAAGAAAGGAGCATATTCAAAAATAATATCCCAGCGAAAACTCATTCCGTTCCCCTCCTAAAGGCCAAAAAAACTGCGTAACTTCAAACGTAAAGTCACGCAATCTTTTACTATCCACTTGTTTTATTTTATTGTTGTGCTTTCAATGTTTCGATATCCGGATCAGTACCAAACCATTCTTTATAAATTTCTGCATATTTCCCATTTTCATAAATGGCATTCACGGCTTTATCGAACTCCGATTTCAATTCACTGCCTTTAGGGAACATTAGACCATAGAACTCCTCATTGAAACTTTTGCTATCTTCGACGACTTTCAGTTTTTGATCGGGGTTATTTTTCACATATTCCTCAACAACCGTATTATCGGCTACGACCGCTGCAGCTCCACCCTGTAATAATTCCTGAATGGCCAGGTTATTATTTTCGAATTTTTTGATGTCTTTGTGATTCTTGCCTATCAGTTTCTCTACCGCTTCCTGTCCAGTTGTGCCAGTCTGAACGGCAATGACCTTACCTTTCAATTCATTTCCTGATTTTATATCACTTTTCTCAGGAACGAGAATCTTGTTTGTGGATAAGAAATATGGAACCGAGAAATCATACGTTTGTCTTCTTTCGTCATTCACCGTAATGGCAGATATTGCGACATCCGCTCTTTTAGATTCGATTTCCACAAAAATCGGATCCCATCCAACGCTTTCCAATTTAACATCATAACCGGCTTCTTTTGCAACAGCTTTGATGAAATCAACATCGAATCCTACAATCTTATCGCCTTCAAGAAATTCAAATGGAGCATAATTCGCGTCCGTTACGATCCTGAGTGTTTTTCCATCTGATCCTTCTTCTTTACTTTCTTTACCAGTTGTCGAGACTTCTTTATCCTTCCCGCAACCTGTCATGACGAGTAACAAAGAAGCTATCATTGCAAACATTAAAAAAGAAACCTTTTTCAAATTAATCCCCTCTTCTCTCTCGTAAACTCTCATTTTTAAAAAAACAGATAAATCTAATTTTAGAGAACATTCAGTATTTTCA
>NZ_JBHXAS010000071.1:0-26351 GCF_042727425.1 Peribacillus sp. NPDC060253 | reverse complement strand
CCATAATGGATGCCCTTCTTTGCGTGTTATAATAAGCTATATTCAAATAACTAAATAAAGCGCTTTCATATCACTTGGATATGATTCCTTTTAATTTTTCCGCCTGCCCGGTCAATTTCTCTAAAGATTCCTGATACTCTTTTTCTAGTTGTTTAACGATGCCGGCAACGGTATCTATTTTTTTTATTGCCCCTACACCATGCCCTGCAGACCAAATATCGCGCCACGCTTTAGACTCAGATGATTTGGACATGCTGTCAAAATCGACATTTTCTTTTTTGGTTAATTGTTCAGGGTCCATGCCTGCCTTACTTATACTCGGTTTCAGCATATTACAATTCACTCCTGAAAATGCATCAGTCAAGATGATATCATCATGATCCGAATCGACAAGCATTTCCCTATATTCATCATTTGCCCTGCTCTCTTTCGCAACGATAAAACGCGTGCCCATATAAGCTAGATCAGCTCCTGCAGCTTGAGCAGCTAATATGCTATGACCTGTACTTATGGAACCTGCCAGCAAAATGATACCATCCCAGAATGTCCTTACGCTGTCCACGAAAGCAAAACTATTGATCTCACCCGCATGACCACCAGCCCCCGAAGCAACTAAGATCAATCCATCCACACCTGAATCAGCGGCTTTTTTTGCAAATTCCACACTGCTGACATCCGAAAAGACCAACCCGCCATAGTTATGTACGACATCGACCACATGTTTTGGGGAACCTAATGATGTAATGACGATGGGAGGCTGATGCTTCTTGACCAATTCCAACTCTTCTTCAAGGCGGCTATAAGTACGGTGGACAACCATATTCATTGCCCATGGAGCAATCTTTTTGTCTGGTTCTTTATCCTTAGCAGCAATCAATGTGTCGTTTATGTCACCCATCCATTGATCCAGTACCTCTATCGGCCGTGCATTCGGTGCTGGAAACGAGCCAATCACGCCATTCAAACAGCATTCTTTCACTAACTCAGGACCGGATATTAAAAACATAGGTGCTGAAATAACTGGTAAAGATAATTGATTCCACCAATGTTCAGGCAAAGTTCTTCTCATCTATGAAACCTCCCATTTTTAATATATTACCAAAATATAACACTACAAGATTATCATACTTCTTACATTCACATTTTTCAAGAATTAATTCCGGAGCTTAATTTCATCATTACACAGAATGTATCAATAAAAAAACTGCATATGGAAAGCACTCCATATACAGTTTCGATTTAATTTGTAAGCACCCATTTACGAATGGCTTTCGCCACACCATCCTCTTCGTTCGTTACCGTGACCCAATCCGCTTTTTCTTTCACTATTTTTTGGGCGTTTCCCATCGCTACTCCCACTTTAGCTTCAGAAATCATGGCTAGGTCATTAAGGCTGTCTCCTACTGCCATTACATTATCCATCGTAATATTTAACAATGAACAAACAAGCTTTATCGCTTTCGCTTTATTTACGCCCATAGCATTCACTTCAATATTTGTAGGGCTCGAATTGCTAATTTCAAAATTACCTTTTGCTACCAATTCATCCATGATGATGTGGCGGATGGCTTCATCATTTGTATCAAAGCCAAATTTAAGCCATTGAGAATCATGGATTTTTTCTGGCATTTCAGCCCTGTAAATATTATCACAGCTTATTGCCCAAAAATGTGTACCATGTTTTTGGCTTAATTCCCACATCCATTGTATCGACTCACTATCGACGATATTCCTTTCCACCAGTTTTCCTTGATTATCGTAAATTTCGCTTCCATTTACCGTAATGAGATATGATTGGAGTTCCATTGACTTTGCAAAATCACTGCATGTCGCAAAGGATCTCCCAGTGCTCAATACAACAAATACCCCCTGATTTTCGGCATCTTTAATCGCTCTCCGATTTTCTTCAGAAATCTCACCGGCGAGATTTAAAAGCGTGCCATCCATGTCAAGCGCAACTAGTTTAATATCCGGCTTCTTCATTTTTATTCACCCTTTCATAATCTATCACTATGTACCTTATTACATGATAGCTTATTTTTCATATTCTTGGAAAGAACGTGAAAAATTGAACAGGTCCTATCATGTAAAGAAATGTTGAAATTTTCAATTCCAAAAGAAGATGTTCGAGTTGCCATGGGTACTGGCATCATTAATATGAAGAAATTTAAAAACCGAATGTTTTTAATGATAGAGTATGGAAATGAATACCCTGATGACTTTTTACACGTTTGATACCATTTAAAATTATGAACTGAATACTTGCTATTCCTTTTCTTTTTCCAATTGATTCAATTCTTTTTTTATCTGACCTTCCCATTTAGCAACACCATCATTTTCATCAAATTCTATAATCACATCCGTTACACCTCTTTCCTTGAATATTTCATCAAACAGACGATCCTTTATTTCATCAGCCTGGGCGATTGAAATATGGGGATCAAGTTCTACCTCAAGTTCGACATGAAAGTCTTCCCCTTCCTTTATTACAGCCAGTTTCTGGATATCTCTTACATCCGGATCATCCATGACCATGGTTCCAATTTTTTGACGCATTTCTATATCCGCTTCCCCAAGTGCACCCGCTGCATTATCAAGAAAAACCCTTCCAACCACGTAAAACATCCCCAGACCGATCATGACAGAAGCAACCCCTTCTGCTTGTATGAACGAGGTGAAGTTTGCTAATAGAATCGCAATTATCGCAAGTAATCCACCGCCGGTTGCTACCATATCTTCCATGAATACTAATTTCGTCGCTGGTTTAGCTCTTTTTAAACCAGAGAAGCTCTTAAATATGACTGCTGCTCCTTTAGCTTCGATTCCAGTCTCATGGACCACTTCTTTCATCGCTTTAAATAATACATATGATTCCAATACAACGGATAACGAAAGGACAGACAAGTTAATAACAATCCCAGTTGATTCTGCAGGGTGCATAATATGATGGAACCCTTCTTTAATCGTTTCATAAGACATGATTCCGACAACCAATACTGCCCCTAATAAAACAAGGTTAACCAATCGTCCAAAACCATCAGGGAATCGATCAGTTGGTGACTTTTTACTTAGTGCAGAACCAATGAAGACGAAAAACTGATTCGCAGCATCGCCCAATGTATGTAAAGTTTCGGCAAACATGGCGACATTCCCTGTCATGAAATAAGCAACCCCCTTTAGCACAGCGATGATACTATTCACACAGGCAGCAATGAACGCCGATTTATTACCTTGTTTTAATAACCGAAATAATTCTTTCATATAAAAATCCCCCCTAATCTTTTATAAATCCATTATCATAATGTATTATCCCCAACACTGGAATATATGAAACCACAAAAGCGAAACCCCACCCTATACGAGTGAAGAAGGTTATAAGTTCTATCTCCCACAAACGAATATATTCCAGGGTTGGCCACATCTATTCTAATAAGTTCACTATGAGCGATAAAAAAATGATTAATGCAACAAAAAATGGAGTAAGCGGCGGCTTACTCCCTATCATGCAAGATCTTCTTCGTTTAAGCTTCCATCTCCTTTTTCACTAACTTAGATGGATTATTTACTTTATACCGTATTTCTTTATTGTATTTTTTGTCGACCACTTTTCCATCAAATTCGATTGAGTCCCCTTCTTCGAGCTCAGCTTTTTTTAATGTCTTGCTATATCCACACCAAGCTTCTCCGATTGTCAGTTCAGGTTCCGTTGTCACTTTGACATTCTCCAAGAGTATGACTTCATCTTCTTCACCAGTGAAATGGTTCATTTTCGCAGTGAACTCCTTGACTGTTGCAGTGAAATGCACTTTTTCCTCAGGTAAGTCCAACTTAGGCTTTGCTGTCGTCTTTTTAGTTTTGGTTTTTGCTTTTTTTGGTTGTTCACTTAGCTGATCGGAGTTTTCCGTAATTGGAGCTTCTATTACCCGCTCAGTTTCACTTGGAACAGCGGGTAGTTCGGAAACCGGCCCACTCAACAATTCTTTTCCGAAACTGGAGCTTTGCATTTCCTTTAAATAGGAAGGGTTAATGCAACTAAGGTTACCATTTTCAAATTCAACGACTACAGTGTCAAGACCGTTGCCATATTGTTCATAACCTGCCAATTTGACTTTTGCTTGTAAACTGCCGCTTTTATATAATAGTTCTCTTTTTACCGAACGGGCAGTGAATAATTTCCATTCCAATCCTTTAGCGATATAGTCCGTATCATCTAAAAAAGGGATATACTCTCCTTTTGGTGCGATATAATGAATCAAATCTTCAGCTGGAGTTTCAGCCATAATCACCACTCCTAATCTTTTCTATAGATTATATTCTAGCAAAGGAATTCAAAGTTGCAAATGAATGCGAATCATATTCAACCGTCCGCTCTAAAAAAATGTCCGGACATGTTGAAATCAAAAAAGCTGCTCACTAAGAGCAGCCCAGTTTGCTGACAAAAGAGGTTTCATCTTTCAAAACGAAGTTGATTGGAACGGGTGTGCGAGCCTCCTGCGGGAATACGCGTCCAAGGGAGACACCGCAGGCGCAAAGAGCGCCGAGGGCGGACCACCCGCGGATAGCGAGCGCCTGGGGTGGAAATCAACGTTCAAATTTTACAAGCACTCAAAAAAAGACTGTAGACAAACTCAATTATTATCGAGTTTGTCTACAGTTGCACTGTACTTCTTTACATCTGACTTCTTTATCAATATTTAATTATTGAATTTTTTTTAGTTGTTCATCTCGTTCAGGAATAATAACCTGTTTCTTATGATAAAACAGAAAGTATGAACCTATAACTAGAATCGTAAGAAGGCTTGTTAGTAAAAATTGTAATCGCATGGAATCAATAAAAGCTTGAGCAACAAAGATAATAAACAACATTGCAATAGTTGCGTAGGTTAAGTATGGGAATAGCCACATTTTCACTTTGAGTGTTCCCGGATTCTCTTTTTCATTCTTTTTCCTTAAGTACAGATGAGAAAAGGCGATAAAAATATACATGATCATTGTGACTCCTCCCGAACTATTTGCGAGAAAAGCAAACAATTTATCAGGAGATACAAATTTAAATGTCGTACACACATAAGCAAAGAAAACACTTGCCATCAACGCCCAAATCGGTATACCCCTCTTATTCACTCGTGATAAAATTTGGGGAGCATCGCCTTTTTTTGATAAAGAATATAACATACGTGAGCTTGTATATAGACCTGAATTCAAAACAGAAAGCAATGATGTGAAGATTACGATATTCATAACTTGACCCGCGGCTGGAAGGCCTGCCAAATCAAATACGCTGGCATAAGGGGTTTTCAGTAAATCTTCTGCCCCCTGCGGAATCACGATAACTAACACGGCCACTGAGCCAACAAAGAAAAGAAGGAGACGCCATACCACAGCGTTTATCGCTCTTATAATATTTTTTTCAGGGTTTTCAGACTCACCTGCTGCAATGGCAGCTACTTCACTTCCCGATAAAGAGAAAGTAATAAATATTACACTAAGGAGTACAGGAAGAAAACCATTTGGAAAAAAACCTCCATCTCCTGAAATGTTGGAAAGGCCCGGTGAATCAAATCCAGGAACAAACCCAAAAATCATGGCTGTACCTAGAATTAGAAATATTACAATGGCAGACACTTTAATAAAAGCTAACCAGTATTCAAATTCCCCATAAGCTTTGACGGAATAAATATTCGTTATTGTCATTAAAATAGGGAAAGATAAACTAGCGACCCACATTGGTATGGCAGGAAACCAATCATGAACCATACTACCCAATAAAGTTGTTTCAATAGCAATAATGATAACCCAGTTGAACCAGTACAACCAGCCGATCGTATATCCGGCCCAAGGACCAAATGCTTGATGGGCGTAAGTGGAAAAGGAACCACTATCGGGATTTACCACAGCCATTTCACCAAGCATCCGCATTATTAGCACGATCATTAACCCCGCGATTATATACGATAAAATAGCACCAGGCCCTGCGGAACCAATTATTGTTCCACTCCCTATAAATAGGCCTGCCCCAATAACACCACCAATTGAAATCATTGTTACATGTCTTGTCTTGAGACCATGTTTCAGTTCATTTGTTTGAAAAGCCACTATTGTCACCATCCTTTAAAACTGTCAATATGCCGTTTTGAAAGCAAAAAAACTAAATTTCCTTTTTTTGCTCATGGGTACCCTAGTAGAAATCTTTCATTCAAAAAGAATTCATGCAGTCCTATCTACCTGTTTCTCCAATACTATTAACAAGATAAATTTCACAATCGATAATTAAAGTGTTATATGTACATTCGTTAAAAAAGAAAAGCATTATAATTTACTAGTAATCGCTTTCAAGTAAAAATTCCTCAATAGCTGTCAAAGCCCATAAACGAAACCCCTGGGATTACAGTGATTCCTCATGCCATTTATTACAAAATGGTGTCCTTTTGTTTATCATTATTTACATCATCCTATATTAATGCTTTCCTAACCTACCCTTTAAATTTATTAAGGCACCCTCTCTCTCAAAAGTTTTATTTATATATTTATAGTAAAAGCAATATCCATGCCAAAAAAAGGATAGGTAGTTTATAAGGGTTTAACGCGTGTATTCATTAAATACGATCCATTATTGAATTATTATTCCGTTTTATGATTCACATATTGATTATTTCCATTTTTTGATTCAAATTTGAATCAAAAACTACAAATTAATTGATTTTTTTTAAAATTCGACGCATTTCACTACTGACTTAGCTCAAGTTAAATTTTATGAGGTAAGGAAATGCGTGAAAAGTTCCAGGAAAGGAAAGCTTCTCATTAATCTTGATGTGGTGGAAAATAAAAATAGACTAAGGAGATAAAAAGAAGATGCCTAAATTCAAATTATGAATATTGACATCTTCCAAATGGTTTAGTTTTTTCTGATTCTGTTTTTATGTTAATGATCTGGCAACCCCCGAAAGGTTCCTCCGCTATAGATCTAGTTACAGGCTAAAAAAATAATACGAATATGTATAAAACAATGTAAAGCTTCGTTAAGTAAGCGTCTTATAAAAATTTAGTACCGATCGATTGGGAAATGTATGCTGAATGTAGTGAAATTTTCATTGGATTCACAATTCATATACCCATCATTACTTTCAATGATTTTTTTACATACGTATAGGCCAATCCCAGTTCCTAACTCTTTTGTCGTGACAAAGGGCTCAAAAATTGATTCGATCATTTCACTGGCAATGGCAGGTCCATTATTTGAAATACGAATTATTCGTTCGTTCCCCTCTATTAAAGACTGGATCCTCAATATTCTCGGGTGTTCTTTATCCTTTAATGCATCAATGGAATTTATAAAGAGATTTAAGAATACTTGTTTTAACCCGTCCTTACTTGCTGTCATGACTAAGTTTGGATAAATCTCTATTTCTACATTAACGCTGGCATCCACAATATTTGCATAAGTCAGTTCTTGAATTTCTTCAATTAACTTTAACACGGAAACTTCCTCTCTTTGTTCCTCATTAAAATTAGATTTAGAGGTATGGAGGAATTGGGTTATCCTGAAATTCAACTGATTTAATTCATAATCAATAATATCCAAATATTTTAAGCTTGGGTTCTCCCTTTTCAGTAATTTATTGAAACCCATGATAGCTGTAAGCGGATTGCGGAACTCATGTACAAAGCTTGATGATATTTGTCCCAGTACCGCTAATTTATCTTTATGATTTTCACTTATGTAAGACTTCTTTTCCTCAATCACTTCATTTGTAAGATTCGTATATTTTGTTACAGCATGATAGCTGAAAGTATCAAAGTGCAAGTTGATGGCATCAATGAATTTCCTCATATACTCAATGGGAATATTGGCACCAAAAACATTTCTGATTATGATATTTCTTCCTAAATTAATATTATATAGAAAATCCCAGATGTTAATATTCGCTTCAAGACGTTCTTTGGCTACCTGATGAGCCAATTTTATCAGCACTTCATCAGACAATGCCTCCTTAAACGTTTGGATGACCATGGAGTACATGCCATATCCATTTTCTTTAATCTTGTCTTTGTAGGGGTCTATTTCATTGATTTTAATGGTCTCGTTCCATTCATTTAAAAATAAGGATTGATTTTCTTCCATATAATGAATCAATACTTTTTTATACTTCATATTTTCAGATGACAACTCCATACTCGTGACCACACATCCCCTTGCGGAATTTTAGATACTATATCAATAACATCATTCTATATGAGATTTTGTTTTCTTGCACTTCATAAATTATTGTTTTTTGAAAATCTGTCAAAATTGCCATGTTTTCCCTTGGTGAATCATAATGAACACATTAAAAGCAGCTGATACGGAGGCAAAGTACTACACATGTATGGAAATAGTGCTTACGATAACAAAGAAACCGACCAAATTTGGCCGGAATCAAATATTGTAAAAAAAGGGAGTACGCCATGCCTAAAATACCTTAATAATCCTTATAATAGAAGAAACAGGACAAATAGTAACGAACATTCGCCCGTGCGCGTTTTGAAAATCAAGAAGTCTTCTGGCCATATATACCACAAAAACCATGAAGCTAGACTGAAGTCCATTTGAATGGTACCGCTTTTAGTACACCAATTTTATACTAATATTGAAATATATTAATGAGCCCTCCGAGGAATATCCATGTGTCTTTTTATTGTTCCGTCATCCTTCATGAAAACATTATGGAAGTTTACAATTTCAATGACTAAAGGGTTCATTTATATAATGTAATTATAACAGAAAATTCAGATTTTAACTAAAAAAATACTAACTGAAGGCAAAGATTACCCTTTATTATTCTACTGATTTAAGATTACTTTTTTTATAAAAGTGTGTAGTTAAAAACTTTCGTTAACACTTTCCCATGACTTTAACTTCTGCAAATTCTTTTCCCATTTAACATCTAACTTATCAGCTTCTACTTTAGCAATACACCCATTGCAACCTTTATAGCTTATCCATCTATTTAAGTTTACTTGTAATTCCATTTTTAAATTTTGTGCCTCCGAGGTAAGGCTGTCTTTCTCATCTTAATTGATTAATTTGGCCAAGTATCCTTAATCTATATAAAAAAAATCCAGCTCCAGCCAATGTAGGTAAGTAAGTTTGGATATAAACAAAGAACCAATTGCATGGAGGCAATTGGTTTAGAGAGAGTTTCATTAAAATTACCTACTTACAAAGTCAAATTAGCAACTTCTAAATTGAAGATGATCGGGGTTATTTCCAAACTTCCGCTAATGCTGCTTTAAATAGTTGGTCTAATGCCTCTGTCGGATCTTCTACTTTAATATCTATTGTTTTAACATAGTTGGTCAAATGTTCTATTTCATTTTCCAAAAATTCATTAATAACATCAATTCTAGGTTCAAGGTCTAACTCTTCACCACTTATTTTTCTCGCTAATAATTTTCTGATTTCAGTTTTTAATTGACCGTCCGGAATGATTTCTTCCAATAATAACGGAAATTCTAATGGAGGGATCGTGTTATATTTTTCGATCCATTTGCAAGCTAGTATTGGGCGTAAAACATAAAAATACTTTTTGATTTTTACCTGTTCATTCTGCAAATAGTCTCTATGATTCCCCTTGGCCATATTCAAGTAGTGATATAAAGCTGCGGTAGGTAAATAAACCTGGCTGCTCATTTCCTTCATCTTGTCAATTACAGAATAAGAGGTATAATATACAATCCCTGAGTTTAACCATTCGAGTAGTGGCGGGTTGGATTTTCTATATAAACGTAAAGCTTTAGTTAGTTCCCATCCGTTAATATCCAATAAATCATTAATCGGCAGTTCGATTACATCTCTTTTTTTATCAATTGACAAATACCAATCTTTTTTATGTATATAGATAAACCTAACATCGTAATCGCTATCTTTTGATGGAAATTCCCATGCACGACTTCCGGATTCACAAGCGTACAATACTTTTACATCATAGGTTTCTTCAATACTCATTAACTCTTCTACTATTTTTTCTTTCATTGCATTCACTCCTTAGCATGATTATTAAAACTATTATCCTTTTCTCCATTATTCAAAATAAGGTTAAAAACGAAGGGGTTGGAGTTACATTGTGTTCGTCGTTTTGTATGCATGGCGCTCAAAAAAAAATATTCAAATGAAGATTGAGTTTTTACTGCCCCTGTTATACTTTATATTCTCCTTCAATCAGTCGATCCTCCATTACATTTCGCTCAAAAAACTGCGAAGGATACAAGTATCTTACCCTTTCATGGTTAATAAAGGAAATATTAATTTAGTATCGTCTTAACAACCACCGTTTATATCATTGGATTAGTTGTACCGGTTTAGCAGCTTCTCCTTTTGCAGTTATATTAAAAAAAGAGACCTTTCATTATCGAAAAGTCCCTTTTTGCCACACATTATCCATTTCGTTCGATTTGCATTTTATCTCTGTTCGCTTTTTCTTTTTCTACTTTTTTCTGTCTCGTAGTTCCGGCCACTAGTATCCCGATCACTACTAAAGCTTCAAATCCATATTTCAAGAAAGGATTATCAAAATAGTTGTGCATGAAAGGTTCAGCTACGATCATTTTAGCGGCTGTCCAGCCTAGTATTCCCGCACCAATAATTATAATGAATGGGAAACGTTCGATCAGTTTCAATATCAAAGTACTTCCATACATCACTACTGGAATAGATACGAGTAAACCGATTACCACTAAAGTGAAGTTACCATGAGAAGCACCTGCTACAGCCAGGACATTATCCAATCCCATCAAGGCATCTGCAATAATGATAGTTTTAATGGCAGCCCACATGGAATCCGCAGGCTTTAAATCAGGTTCATCTTCATCGATAAGGAGCTTATAAGCTATCCATACAAGAAGTAATCCCCCTATTAAATGCAGTCCAGGCACCTTTAAGATTACAACAACCAACAGCGTTGCTATGATCCTGATCACGATTGCCCCGACAGCTCCCCAAATTATCACCTTTTTTTGCTGATCTTTTGGTAACTTTCTTGCAGCCAATCCAATAAGGATAGCATTATCACCAGCAAGAACCAAATCTATCATAATGATTGCTAAAAGTCCTGAAATAAATTCACCAGTTAAAAAATCCAACACTTCTTCCTCCTTTTATACAAAAATAAAGAGACCTCTGCCATAAATGGCAAAGGTCTCGCTAAGCACTAAAGAAATTAGGCCAATAAAGCCGGTGGAAATTCCACGTAATGACGACTTTATTTCAGGTTATACCTGACGCTACTCCCCTTCACGGGAATAAAGATTTATATAATTTTCATCACTTTTGGTACCCTTCCCTAAGGAATATACCAAGTAAATCTATCACTCATACATTATACCAGAATTACTAATAAAATAAAGGAAAAATAATGATAGGATAGACAATTATTTTTATTACATCATTATTGAACATACCTACTTGGTATGGGAACGATGTCGGCCTATTATATAAAGAGCCCCACTCCTTTCAGCCAGTCAATCAATCATCGTTTCTAAGTAATGGCCTATTTCATCTGCCAGGTTCAAGATCTTATTCAGATCCTTCCCCCATAAATATTGATTACTTAATGTCGACTCTATCAATTTTCTAAGTGAAATTTCTTCCATTTCATAACGGTGCCATTGTTCGCTAAAAAATTCAATTGTCTTTATATCATCTTTAATGACATATTCTTTACCCTCAAAGCTTTTCCCTATATATCTCCCCTCTACTTCTTGTACCCTATAAAATCGAATCAGTCCCGCAAAACCTCTTATTATGGAGGCAGGCAGTTTGCCTTTCATTTCGTAATATCCTTCTAAGGTAGGTAGGAGCCGAACCTTAAACTTCGAAACACTATTTAATGATATATCGGCTAGCTGGTGGTGTACGAAGGGATTCATAAATCGCTCCAGAACGCTTTCCCCATATACCATCATCTCACTTTGATCAAAAGGTAAAGATGGAATGATTTCCTCTTCGATTGCCTTACGGAGAAATCGATTGAAATCCGGGTGATCGATTGCCTGTTTTACTTCTTCCAAGCCAGATAATATTCCCAGAGGAGCCATTAATGTATGCGAACCATTTAGAATCCTTACCTTTCTCATTTGATAAGGTACTATATCCTTTACCCAATGCACATTTATGCCCGATTGTTGTAAAGGAAGACGCTTATCCATAGAAGGGTCACCTTCAATAGCCCATAAATGATAAGGTTCAGCCGTATTTAGCAGCGTATCCTCAAATCCCCATTTCTCAAATAGTTTTTCCGACTCATTAGCCGGAAAACCTGTTACGATACGGTCTACGAGCGAGTTAAGAAAGAGATTGTCTTGCTCCACCCAATCCATGAAAGACTTTGGTAAATCCCAATCCCTGCTATGCTTTAGTACGCATTGCTTTAATGTATCACCATTTCTCTCCAAAAGCTCACATGGAAGCATGATTAGGCCCTTGTCCGCTTCTCCGTTGAAATATAGATAGCGCCGATATAATAATGCCGTCAGCTTTCCTGGAAAAGATTCATTCGGTACGCCTTCTTCCCACGGAATTGGCACATATTTGATTCCGGCTTCGGTCGTGTTGGATACTACAAATTCCAATGTAGGGTTTTCTGCCAACCCCAAAAATTCCATCCATTCTTCATATGGATTTATTACCTTTGAAAAAACGGAAATGATTTCTGTATGCTCCACTTTCTCGCCATGGTGAAACCCTCGTAACATTAGCGTATAGAGTCCATCTTGCTGTTTTAATTCTTCTATTTTTCCCTTTCCAGTGGGGCGCGGCTGGGTAACCGCGATACTTCCTTGGAAATGACCTTGCTTATTGCATTCAGAAATCATCCAATCGAAGAAACCACGAAGAAAATTACCCTCACCGATTTGCAACACTTTTATGGGATAATCCATCATTTGTGAATATTGTACAGTCTCTGTATCTTTATTCATATTCTTCAGATGACCTTTATTTATGTTCATGATCGCTAAACTCCTTTCTCTCATTAATTATCCAATCTTCATTTGGTTACCTGTACCTTTAAGCTTATATTTCGACTATGGCTTTAATCACTTTAGCTTCAGGAGTTAACCATCCCTCGAACTTATGGATCATTTCATCCAAATGTGTGCGATGTGTAATATATTGACTCAAATCCAACCTATTGTTTTTCAACGTTTTCACCACATAATCAAAATCTTCCCTGGTAGCATTTCTACTTCCCATTAATGTAAGCTCTTTACTGTGGAATTCAGGATCATTAAAGGAAATATCGGATTTCACTAGACCTACATAGATCAATTTTCCGCCGTGAGCAGGGTAATTAAATGAATTCATCATTGATTTAGCGTTACCTGTTGCGTCAAACACCACGCTTGGCATATCCCCATTTGTCAACTGGGCTAATTTCTCCATTGGATTCTCCAAAACGTTCAACAAATGATCTACATTTGCCCATTTGCCAGCAAACGCAAGACGTTCATCGTTTACATCCATTGCAATTACTTTCGCACCTTGTTCTTTAGCAAATGCCATGACTCCCAAGCCAATGGGTCCCGCACCAATGATAAGTGCAATATCCCCTTCATGAATGTCAGCCCGTCTAACCGCATGAGCCCCTATACTTAAAGGCTCGATCATGGCTGATTCGTCAAGTGAGAGCCCCTCAGTTTTCACCAAATGATCTAAGGGAACCGTAATCCATTCACACATGCCACCTTCTGCATGTACACCTAACACTTTCATATTCGTACAGCAATTCGTTTTTCCACTTTTGCAAGCGATACATTTTCCACACTCCATATAGGGAATGATCGATACTTGATCCCCGACATTCAGTCCCGTTGCGTTTTCTGGTATGGATTCAATATTACCCGATAGTTCATGGCCAAGTATTCTTGGATAGCTAAAGAAGGGTTGATTGCCTCCGTAGGCATGAATATCCGTTCCGCATATTCCTATGCGGCGCACCCTGATCAGAGCTTCCCCTGAGTTTGGAACTGGTTTTTCAGACTCGATCATCTTAAATTCATAAGGTTGTTCACAAACAATACTTTTCATTGAATAACACTCCTTTTAATTAAAAAACATAAAATTTACGAAAATTACAGCAATTAAAGAATGACTCCTTCTTTAAAAATGCTTATCTCCCTATATCCGAATTTTTCATTATTCGTTTTCTTTTTACCGGATGAAAGCTCAAGTATGTATTGGAATAAATCGCTCTTTAATTCATCGATCGTTTGGCCTTCAATTAACTGTCCGGCATTATAATCAATCCAGTGTTTTTTACGATTAGCCAATTCTGTATTCGTAGCTATTTTCACAGTTGGCACTGGTCCGCCAAAAGGTGTGCCTCTTCCTGTGGTGAATAAAACGATATGTGCGCCTGCTGCTGCCAAGGCCGTCACCGAAATCAGATCATTACCGGGAGAATTTATCAAATTCAATCCTTGCTTCACTACTCTTTCTCCATATGGACTAACGTCAATAACAGGGGCATGACCGCCTTTTTGCGTACAGCCCAAGGATTTTTCCTCAAGTGTACTAATGCCGCCTTCCTTATTTCCAGGTGAAGGATTTTCATAAATTTCCTGATCATGGCGAATGAAGTATCGT
This sequence comes from Peribacillus sp. NPDC060253, assembly GCF_042727425.1. Taxonomy (NCBI): domain Bacteria; kingdom Bacillati; phylum Bacillota; class Bacilli; order Caryophanales; family Bacillaceae; genus Peribacillus; species Peribacillus sp. NPDC060253. Next base: position 11,731 of record NZ_JBHXAS010000071.1, on the reverse strand, counting down.
TTGAAGTCATTAACAAGTTCAACGATTTTATTAAAGGTTTCTTTATCCTTTGCCCTGTTCATCAATATCGTTTCCGCTCCAAACATCTCAGGAACCTCTGTCAAAATCGTTGTTCCGCCATTTTCTACAATAAGATCGGAAACTGCGCCCACTAATGGATTAGCTGTAATGCCTGACAAACCGTCGGAACCTCCACACTTTAAACCTATTTTCAACTTTGAAACCGGTACGGGCATCCGTTCAAATCCTTCCGCATATTCCACTAATTCTCCCATTAAACGTAGGCCGCTCTCCAATTCATCTTGAACCTCCTGGGCTTTTAAAAACTTTATGCGATTTGGGGGGAATTCGCCGATTACTTCTTTAAATGCTTCAATCTGATTGTTCTCACATCCTAATCCTACAACCAATACTCCAGCTGCATTCGGATGTTGAACTAACGACGCCAATAGTTTCTGTGTATGGGATAAATCATCTCCCAATTGAGAACAACCGTAGGGGTGGGGGAAATGATGAACTCCATCTATTTGTCGATCTTTAAACTGCTCATTCCCCATTTTAGCGAGAACTTCACAAGTTTTATTAATACAACCAACCGTATTGATGATCCAGATTTCATTCCGGATGCCCGCTTCTCCATTTTCACGGATATATCCTTGGAAGGTTTGATTGGAACTATCCCCTTCTGTATATGCAATGCTGGGCTGATAAGAATAATCCAATATACCCTGCAATCCGGATTTTAGATTATGAGTGTGAACCCACTCGCCAATTGAGATATCAAATTTAGCTTTTCCGATAGAGTAGCCGAATTTGATTACGTCCCCCCCTCGTTTAACCGGTTTCACTAACATCTTATGCCCTTTAGGAATGTCTTCACTTGCCTTTATATTGATCATTCCCCTGTCTTCCGTTTGAATCTGGAGGCTCTGTCCTTTAGGAATCCCCTCCAAGGAAATAACAACATCATCAATTGAATGCAATTGCACAAATTTATTCATTTTGTCCCCTCCTTATCTTGAGTGATGGCGTCCATCGACCAAAAGTAAATATGTAGAAAGCCCTTTCATTTTTTAAAAATGAAATAGCTTTTTATGGAATCTATTATCATTTTAACATCAATTTTTGAAATATAAATTGCATATTTTGCTATAAATATACTCATTCTTGTTGTATTATACTTTCAGGAGATGAACGAAATGACAAAAACCCATAATGCATTAAATCATGATTTACTCTTCCCATTATCTTTTGTCTATCAAGATACGAAAAGTCCTCAGAATGAATTGTCCGATCATATGCATGACTATTATGAAATTGTTTATGTTTATAACGGTAAAGGGACTTTTTTTATCGGTGATGTGTTTTATGATATGCAGCAAGGGGATGTATTCCTGATCCCGAATAATACTATTCATAGGGCTTTACCCAATAAGGACGACCCTGTTACATCCACCATTATCTTTTTCAGTCCCACATTGATATATAAAGATATGGTTGATGATTCTTTTTCCTATTTACATTTGTTTGACCTGACAAAAAAGAGTAAGACTTATAAAATATCATTGCCGCAAAAGAAACAAGTAAAGTTGGAGGAACAGCTACAACTCATCCTGCAAGAAACAACTAGCCAATCAATGGGCTCGAGGCATGCTTGTTTGCTGACCGTTCACCAAATCATACTTGATTTATACCGTACACGGATAAATGGCCAAGAAGATTTACCCGAAGGCAATAGCAATAGTTCAGAATGGATCAAAGATATTTTCTTTTATATTAATGACCATATCGATGAAGTATTGACTTTGACGACACTTGCACAAAAAGCATTGGTAAGTCCCGCTCATTTCAGCAGAGTTTTTAAGGAAACGACTGGAATTGGCTTAATAGTATATTTAAATACGAAAAGAATCATCAAGGCAAAGGAACTTTTACTAGAAACGACTCACACCGTTGCTACTATTGCCGAGATGAGTGGCTTTGAAAGTATGCCCCAATTTTATCGTACATTTAAAAAGTACACTGATCTGACACCTGCTGCATTTCGAAAAGAAAATCGGATGCACTAGGCATGCCTAGTAAACATGAAAAATATTAATTCATTAAAAATGGAAGGGTCTTTGAGAGACACTTCCATACTAACAATCTATTACACAGGCTTTACTATCGGTCTTACAAAACGGATGACTGCAAGCGATGCAACGATGGCCAATCCACCTGCAAGCAAGAATGCAACTGTGTATGTGCCTGAGGTATCGACAATGTATCCTGTCAACGTCGGTCCGATGATTCCTGCTGTATTTGCCAAGAAATGCATAAAACCTCCAACAGATCCAACATTACCAGGGTCGACAACATCGTTGACGATTGCCCAGTAAATGGCACCAGTCAAATATAGGAAGAAGACGGAAAGTGCGACAAGCGTTACCGCACTGACCGTTGTGGTTACAAGTCCGGCAAAACCGATACATACCGCCGATAAGAACAAACATGTTACAAGCACGAGCTTCCGTGAGAATAAAACACCTTTTTGAGCGAATTTTTTATGGAAGAAATCCGACACGAATCCACCTAAAGCAAGTCCGATGAATCCAAAAATCCAAGGAATCACTGTAATGATACTCATATTTTCTACACTTAGGCCGCGTGCATCCACCAAATAGCTTGGGAACCATGTTAAGAAAAAGAATAATATATAGTTGTAAGAAAAAAACGCAAGTGCTGTAAATAAAACGGTTTTTTGTTTTAAATAAAAGGTGAATTTCAACTTACCTTCCGTTGTTGCAGCTACATATGATTTACCCATATTATCCTGTTCTTTGGAGTCTTTAGGTTTGTCTTTAGCAAATTTCCACCAGCAAGCGGCCCATATAAGACCAATCACCATAATGGCAATGAATGAAACTCTCCATCCATAGGAGATCGCAATAAAACCAACTATTGGACCTGCAATGGCACCACCAAGCGGTGTTCCACTGTTCGTCAAGCCAACGACGGATGCCCGCTGATTAGCAGGGAACCAGTTATTGACCATTTTATTGATGGTTGCCGAAAGAGGGCCTTCACCCATTCCAAACAAGATGCGGATGACGATCATACTGGCAAATCCGACAACCAGTACAAGTGCACCACTGAATAAAGACCAAACGATCATCGCTACGAAAAGCGTTAACTTTGCACCCCATCTATCGGATGCCATTCCTCCAAGGAAATTAAATATGGCATACCCAACAGAAAAACTACTAAAAATAATCCCCATCTGTGTTGCTGTTAAAGATAAATCATCTTGAATGAACGGTGCTGCTATTGAAAGTGCAGAACGATCGAGATAATTGATTACACCAGCCAAGAACAAGAAAACGATGATCATTCCTCTACCATTTGAAAACATAAAGTACCCCCCTATACGCTTCAATAAATGCAACTGCATTTTTGGAAACGTTTCCATTTAATAACCAAGAGTAAAGCCTATGTGACCTTTAACTAAATCGGTTTAGAATTTCCGTAAAAAAGCGCTTTCTTTTTCACGGAAATTCTTAAATCCGGCCCTAGCAAGAATTTCTTGAAAGCAAAGTCGGTTTCAAGCGATGCACACTTGTATCCTCTTTTCCTGTTTTATTGATTTGGCTAAGCAGTAACTCTGCTGCCAAGTTGGCCATTTCAATGGCTGGCTGATTAACCGTTGTGATGGTCGGTGTATAGAAACTGGCATATGGTACCTCATCGATTCCTATGACCGCCATGTCATCTGGTATATTGATTTCGTGCTGTTTCATATAACGCAATACTTCATTAAGTACGATATCATTTCCTGCCAATACGGCTTGAGGCGGCTTTTCCAATTCGAAAAATTCTGAAAGTGCAACCGGAATTTCATCTGCGTTCACTGTTTTAATATATTCAGCATTGAGTGGTATCCCATGTGTCGCGAGTGAATCCTTGTACCCTTGGATCCGTTCGATTCTAGGACTGATATCGCGTATTATTGAAGTGGTTATGATAGCTATGTTTTCAAAACCCTTTTCAATAAATCGATCGATCGCTAACTTGGAAGCAAGGTGATTATCAAGCATGACTGTTGCAATATCCAATTCTTCGATCGTCCTATCCATGAAAACAATCGGGAATTGATCACTCTTCATACGTTGATATAAATCAAGATTGTCCCCTGTAGGGAAAATGATGATCCCATCCACTTGTTTAGCTCTTAGCATTTCAATATAATTCTTTTCCTTTTCAGGATTGTCATCTGCATTGCATACGATAATATGGAACCCTTGTTCATAAAAGTAGTTTTCTATCGCTCTAATAACTTGCGTTGAAAACGTGTGAAGGATATTGGCAACCACTACCCCAACAGTAAAAGTGGATTTTTGTTTTAAACTGCGCGCGATTATATTAGGCTGATAGTTTAACTCTTCTATAGTTTCTTCAATCTTTTTCCTAGTTTTTTCACTCATATATTCGTATCGCTTGTTCAGGTATTGGGAAACTGTGCTTTTTGATACTTTCGCGTGATTGGCGACATCAGTAATTGTAATGGTTTTCATTTCATTCATTCCTGTCATGTGATTTCATTTCTCTGCCGAATACAAAAACACCTTAGATTTATAAGGAATATTGTATTATAATAAGGAACGCTTTACAATCACCTTTTGAAGCAGCATTAAAGTCCATTTCCCATACCGTGGAACTAATTTAATCAACTAACGTACAATCGGTCACTTGATTGCTTGATTATTGAATCTGAATTCAGACGCCTGAGTATGCCATGAATCCGCCATCGACTGGTACCGTAATACCTGTGACAAAACCCGAATAGGATTCATCAACGAGCCAAAGCAAGGTACCAAGTAAATCCTCTGGCTGCCCGAAACGCTTCATGGGGGTAGAAGTAATGATTTTATTAGACCTTTTCGTCAGGCTGCCATCTTCATTAAGCAAAAGATTGCGATTTTGCTGCGTCAAAAAGAATCCTGGTGCAATGGCATTCACCCGTAAACCCTCTTCGGCAAAATGAACAGCCATCCACATGGTAAAATTATTTATCGAAGCTTTGGCAGCACTATATGCTGGCACCTTAGTCATTGGAGCGTAAGCGCTCATGGAAGATACATTTACGATAACTGGCGCTTCCACTTGCAATAACTCTTTCCCAAAAACCTGACTGGCCAAAAATGTACCGGTGAAATTACTGGCAAAAACTTGGGAGAAACCATTTTCATCCAGATCAAAAAATGATTTTCCTTCTGCTTCTTCCCCATACTTCTCTGGAGCTGTAATGGCATCAGGGTGATTGCCTCCCGCTCCATTTATTAATAGATCCACTCTTCCGAACGTTTCTATTATTTTCCCTCTTGCATTCTCCAATGAGGTTCTATTCAAAACATCTGCAGCGATGGATATCGCAGTGCCCCCTGTTTGTTCAATCAGTTTGACCACTTCTTGCCCTTTTTCCGCCGTTCTGTTCAATATAGCTATCTTGACACCATGGCGGGCCAATTCCACAGCCATTTTGGAACATAGGACACCGCTGCCTCCAGTGATCACTGCCACCCTGTTCGTTAAGTTTTCATGGATGGGAATCATGATCGTTCACCTAATTTAGTAGCCTCATGAGCATCCCATAATCCAAGCAAATACATGATTCCTAGGGCACGATCATATAAACCATAACCTGGGCGGCAAACCTCTCCCCATATATGGCGGCCGTGGTCTGGTCTGACATATCCAGAATAATTTTGCTTATTCAATTCTGCTACAACACCCTGCACGTTGATGGATCCATCCTGTGTATAATGCGATGTTTCCACAAAGTCACCGTTTTCATAAATTTTCACATTTCTGATATGGGAGAAGGGAGAACGATTAGCATACTTTTTAGCTATTTGAACCATATCATTTTTAGGGTTAGCACCCATCGAGCCAGTGCACAACGTAAACGCATTCGATGGTGAGTCCGAAATCGAGATCAGCTTTTCATAACTCGATTCTCCGGTGATGATTCTTGGTAAGCCAAAAATGGACCATGGTGGATCATCCGGATGGATTGCCATTTTAATGCCGCATGCTTCCGCAACAGGCAATATTTCCTTAAGAAAAATTCCCAAATTCGCCCATAGCTGTTCTTCATCCACACTTTTATATGCTTCGAATAATTCAGATATTTTCTCCATCTTTTCTGGTTCCCAACCAGGCAATGTTAAATCGGAAGCTTCTGCTACAGTACGAATTAACTCTTTTGGATCTAACGTATCTACTTTTGCTTTTTCATAAAATAGGGCAGTTGAGCCATCTTCCAAAGGATGAAACATTTCTGTTCGGGTCCAATCAAAAATCGGCATAAAGTTATAACAAATCACTTTTACTCCAGCTTCTGAAAGGTTTCGGATCGTCTGTTTGTAATTCTCGATATATATCATACGATCTTCATTTCCTAATTTAATCGATTCATGAACATTTACACTTTCCACCACATCCGTATGAAAACCAAATGATTGGATATACTCGATTTCTTTTCTTATTTCTTCCTTTTCCCATATCTCACCAACAGGTTTTTGGTGCAATGCCCAAACAATTCCCTCTACTCCAGGGATTTGTTTAACATGCTCCAATGTAACGGTGTCATTGCCTTTCCCATACCATCTGAATGTAATATTCATCATGCACCTCCATCATTCCGCAATTTTCTGCATGTATTTTCTACTTAATTCAACAACCGCTTCATAGCCACCATTCTTATAGGCTTTATTCAAGTCACTTCCAATTCCAGTTGCCACTGCACCTGCATTCAGCCAGTCATTCATATTGTCCAAATTAATTCCGCCGGTTGGCATAATCCTTACATTAGGCAGCGGACCATTGACGGACTTGATGAAAGAAGGTTCAAAATGGTTTGCCGGAAATAACTTCAAAACATCACAGCCTGCTTCAAGCGCTGTAGCCATTTCCCGAATTGTCATACAACCAGGCATATAGGGAATGCCATATCGATTGCAAAGCGTCGCAACACCTTCTACAAAGTAAGGACTGACAATAAAATTGGCACCAGCCAAAATCGCATGGCGTGCTGTTTCAGAATCCAATACTGAGCCTGCTCCTAAAAGCGCATCCGTATTTTGCAGTTCCTTGAAAGCCTCTTCTATTCTTGGTGTTGTATAAGTCAATTCAATTGCCCGAATACCGCCTTCCACAGCTGCTTTAGACAGTTGTGCCGCTTCCACCGCATCCTGTCCCCTGATAACAGCTACAACTTTCGTTTCCGTTATTTGATGAATTATTGATTGTTTATCCATTACCTCAACCCCCTTAATTAAATACGATGATCGCTTTTCGAACCTGTTCTGGATGACTTTCAACAAAATCAAAAGCTTCTTGGACATCATCTAGGGAAAAAGTATGGGTAACTAATCCTTCATGTCTGAGCCTGCCTTCATTTAGAAGCTTTACCACTTTTGGGAACTGGTTGGTTTGCAATCTAGAACCTTTTACGGATACTTCCTTTTTAGTGATTGGAAGCTGGGAAATCGATGCAGGACGTTCATCAAAACCTAGTACGACAATACTGCCAGCCGTTGAAACGACTTCGAAGGATAATTCAAACGTCATCGGCAAACAGACAGCATCAATGACGACATTTGCACCTTCGCCCTTCGTCCATTCCTCTACTCGCTGTCGAACATCTTCATTTCCCGCATGAACGGTGATATCAGCACCACATTCTTCAGCAAATTTCAATCGTTCATCACTTAAATCCGTGATCATTACCGATGCACCTTGAAGCTTTGCCATTTTTAATATACATACCCCAATAGGGCCTGCTCCTTGGATAAGTACTGTGTCGTCTTCCTCCACGTCACCTCTCCATACCGCTTGTGCACCGATTGTATAAGGTTCAGCCAATACTATTTCATCCCAAGCTAAATCTGGATCCACAACATGTAGTTGTTTTTCGGGAAGAACGCACCATTCCCTCATCCCACCATCCTCATGGACACCAAAAACAGACAGTGTTTCACAAACATTTTGGCGACCCTTACGGCAGGCATAACACTTTCCACAGTATTTGATCGGCTCAATAACCACGTGGTCCCCAACTTTAATCCCCGTGACACCTTGCCCAATTTCCTCAACTTCTCCCGCCACTTCATGCCCAACGACTCGTGGCAACGTTGCAAGAGGATTCGTGCCGTGGTAAATATGCATATCCGATCCACAAATGCCGACTCTTTTTACTTTCACAAGGACATCCGTTGAGTTCGAAATCTTTGGTTTATCCATTTCTTGAAGAACAAGATCACGTGCTTTCCTTACTTGAACCGCTTTCATAAATCATCTTCCTTTGTAAGAAATTCATAAACACTTGAGGCTATCGTTATACCTTGTTTCAGGTTTTTTTCTTCATTGATTTGCTCGATCTCACCCGGTACATATACCCGATCGAACCCTGGAGCAGGTTCAGCCTGTTGCAGCTCTTCAATCATTTGATCCATTTGCTCTAAAAATGAATCAGTATCGGTAAAGAACGAAGGATTGATTACACAAAAGTAATGTCCCAGCTTCCGCTTCTTATCAAGATCGTCATACATTTTTCCAATATGTGGACCAAATGCCGCTCCTGCCAATAATCCAGAAAATACATCCACAATTACGGATAGGCCATAGCCTTTTGGTCCTCCAAAAGTGGAAAGGGAAACGACTTTACTTGGGTCCGTGACTGTTGCTCCATTTTCATCCACTCCCCAACCTTCAGGGATTTCCTTTTCTTCTTCGCGTGCTTGAAGGATTTTCCCCCATGCAACATTGGAAGTTGCCATGTCAAGAATAAAAGGTTTCTTTGTTTTTGTAGGAACCCCATAAGCGATAGGGTTTGTACCAAGAAACGATGTTTTTCCTCCGAATGGAACCACAATTTTATCAGTATGTGACATCGCTATGCCGATTAACTTTGCATCAGTAGCTTTTTGAACGAAATAGCTTAGTGCTCCGCAATGGCTGCTATTAAAAACTGTCACCATGCCTACACCATTATTTCGTGCCATTTCAATGGCATGTTCCATGGCCACTTCACCAATGACATGGCCAAATCCATCATCTCCATCAACCACACCTGTTACTGGCCCTGTCTTTTCGAAGGAAATCTGCCCGTCAGGATTTATGCCTCCTGCCTTTAAACGATTTACATAATGCTCCGTTCGCAATACACCATGGGAATTGACATTTCTTAGATCTGCGTGAATCAATACCTCTGCGACTTTTCCGGCATTTTCCTCATTTAAACCCACTTTGGTCAGCTTTTTTATGACTAATTGTTTTGCTTCCTCAGCTTGTATCGAAACTGTTGTCATTTTCTATCCCCATTTCCTTCTGTCATCTATCTTTCAATCACAGCCTCGCTTTGTATGAAAGGCATTACTTCATCTAAATATGGTAAGCCTTCATTGTCCCCTGAAACTGTGGTTACAAGAGCCCCCACACCATTTGCAAATGTCAATCTTTCATCAATCGACAAGCCATGAAGATATCCATATATATAACCGGCATCATAACCATCCCCTGCACCAACAGTATCCACCGGTATGACCGGGAAGGCTTCTTTTTTATGCCATTCACTTTTTGTATAGAGTTTTGAACCATGTTTCCCGTCCTTGATGACAAGCTGCTCAATGTCATACACTTTTGCGCATGCCGCCAATGATTCTTCAGAGTCATTTCCGGTGATCAATCTTATTTCATCTAAACCTGTAAGTAAAATATCAACATATGGAAAAATCTTAAAATATACTGATCTCGCTTCCTCGATGGACCATAGCTTTAGGCGGATATTCGGATCAAATGAAACGGGAATATCTTTTTGTTTTGCAATGTCCATAACCCTCATGGCAATATCTACATTTTTAGGGTCTATAGCCAAAAAAACACCAGTGAGATGGACTATATCAATCCCTTCAAACATCTTCTCCGTTATATCTTCAGGCTTTAGTGTTAAAATGGGCGATTGATAACGGTAATAAAAGGTCTTTCCTGAACCATCTTCGCGAATTTCTTTAAAGTTAAGGGATGTTGGGTATCCATTTACATAGGCAACATCACTCATGTCAACGCCTTCCCCACGAGCGAAATTATAAATAACCCTACCGAACTCATCCCTTCCTAAACGGCTTAACCATTTTGACCGCATGCCAAGCCTTGCACAGCCAATGGCAAAATTCAGTTCAGCCCCTCCCACCTTTCGCTCAAAACGGGTGACAAATCGTAAAGGTCCTGTTTCTTCCGGATTTAGCGTAATCATGGCGTCACCCAGCGTTAAAACACCATATTTTGATGACAATACAGTACCTCCTTCTTTCGAACACTCACAAATAAAGGTAAAACATTTGATCATATCGAATTTCTATAAAAGAACCTAAATCGGTTTAGTAAAGAACTAAACCGGTTTGGTAATTCATAAGGAAATTGTAAATGAAAACCCTACCAAAAACAATAGAAAAGTTTGATAATTTACAATTTTATTATTATTCATCATTTTGAATTACATATATCGGTAATTACAAATGGATTTTAATGGGAATTTTTGCATTTTTCACCCCCTGTTTTTATGGATTAGCAGTTTCTAATTTTCTCCTTATGAGCAATATCAAATTTTACTCTTTGCTATTAATTTGGAGAAAGTTGTATAATATATCAATTGTTAATAATGTTTGAAAGGTTGTTTTGAATGAGTTATGTGAAAATTTACATCTTGCTTACCGTAATTATGATTACATGGGGATTGAACGTTTCAGTTATTAAAGTTTTAGTTGCAAATACACAGCCCGTAACTATAACATCTTTGAGAATCTTTACAGCTTCACTTATAGTCATTACATTCTGTTTCTTTTTTGGTCTAATACGTCTTCCTAAAAAAAGTGAACTTTTTTACGTTTTTGGTGGGGCATTTTTGAGTGTCGTTTTTCACCATTATTTTTTAGCTGAAGGATTAACGAAAACTTCCGCCTCGAATGCTGGCCTGATTTTGGGCATGGGGCCCATATTGACTGTCATCCTGACTATGATTTTCTTTCGTAAAAAGCCAACATTAATTCGTCTTATCGGCTTTATTTGCGGTGCTTTAGGTGTGAGTTTTACCGTTATGGCAGGAAGTGGAGGAATTCATTCTATTAATCTGGGAGATGTGGATATATTGCTATCCATTCTTTCACAGGCTTTAAGTTTCATTCTTATTAATAAAGCCTCTAAAACAATGGATCCACGATTATTAACCGGCTACATGATGCTAATCGGGTCTTTTATTCTTTTTGCCATCAGCCTATGGAAGGAACCTGATGGCTTATCGTCACTTGCATCTTTACCACCCTCCATCTGGGGAGCTTTCTTTTTCTCCGCTATTATCGCTACTGCTCTTGGGCACATGAGCTATAATTATGCAATTGGCATGGTAGGTGCTGCCGAATCATCTATATTTCTTAATTTAAACACCTTATTTTCTCTTGTAGGTGCTGCCATTTTTCTAAATGAAGCAATTGTGCCTGAACATTTCATTGGACTGATCTTCATTGTTTCCGGAGTATTGCTTGGATCCGGGGCAATTGAAATCTGGATTCTTCAAAGAAAAAATAAAGATATCTCTGCTTAGTAGCAGCCGCAATACCAGGATTCCATGTCTTCCTACAATATACAGATGACTGTCTTCGTACTAAAAATAAGAGACCCTATGAAGCTATTCTATTAC
>NZ_JBHXAS010000070.1:0-26756 GCF_042727425.1 Peribacillus sp. NPDC060253 | reverse complement strand
GGACCACGCCCCGCAGGGCGCGGACTGGGACGCCGCGGTGGAGTACTGGCGGACCCTGCGCACGGACGACGACGCCGAGTTCGACGCGGAGGTCGTCATCGACGCCGCCGAGCTGGCCCCGTTCGTCACCTGGGGCACCAACCCCGGCCAGGGCGCGCCGCTGTCGGTTATTGCGTATGCTTTAAGGAGTATCGTTAAAGGGGAGGAGATCGTATGAACATTTTAATATTGGGAGGTACACGGTTTTTAGGCAGATATTTAGTTAAGGCTGGCCTGGAGAAAGGGCATGATGTCACACTTTTTAATCGTGGAAGCAACCCTGATGTTTTTCGCGAAATAGAACAGGTAAGAGGGGACCGCGATGGGGATCTCGAGATGTTAAAGGGAAAACAATGGGATGCAGTCATTGACACATCTGGTTTCATCCCTAGAACTGTATCGAGATCTTGCAGATTACTTAATCATGTTAAACATTATACATATATTTCAAGTATCTCAGCTTATAAGGATCCTAGCAAACCTGGCATAGATGAAAATGGAGAGGTTCATACACTAAATGAAAAAAAAGTAGAAGAAATCACCCACGGTACAGCTGGACCAATATATGGTGAATATTATGGTCCGCTAAAATCATTGAGCGAAAAAGCAGCTGAAAAAGAGCTACCGGGGAAAGTCTTGTCAATTCGTGCTGGCCAAATAGTAGGTCCATACGATTACACCGACCGATTACCATATTGGCTTAAAAGAATAGCGGAAGGGGGAGAAATTTTATCCCCGGGACGCCCAGGTCGTCCAATCCAAATTATCGATGTAAGGGATTTAGCTCAGTGGATCATTCAAATGATAGAAAAAAGTATAACAGGTACATTTAACGCCGTTGGACCAGATTATACTCTCACTATGGGACAATTACTTGAAGAATGCAAAAAGGTAACAAGAAGTGGTGCTACCTTTACATGGGTATCTGAAAAGTTTTTATTGGACAATAAAGTAGAGCCGTGGGGAGAAATGCCTTTATGGATACCAGAGGAATTCCCTTTACCAGGAGCTAAGGAACCCTTGAATGGATTTTTGGCTGTCGATAACAAAAAGGCAATCAATAATGGACTATCCTTCCGTCCTCTTTCAGAAACCCTCGAAGATATTTGGGATTGGGAAAAGAATCGTTCAGGATCTGCTGAAAGAAAAGCAGGTATTCATAGACAACTTGAAAGTGACCTCCTTCGATTATGGAAACAGACAGTTGGTTAAAACCTTCTTTATATTCCAGATTATGAAGGAATAACATTTGAAAGTAACCCTATAAAAGAGGGTGAACATTATTTGTAAAAACGAATGGTAATAATTATTTTCCAGAATACTTAAAACATCCTATAACTTCGGAAGTCTTATACAAAAGGGCACGTTTCTGCAGCATGAGTTGTGCTTTTTCTTAGTAAAATTGTAAATGTACATTGGAGGTGTATTAATGAAAATAAGATTAGTTAATAAAGAAGAATATAGTTTTATTGAAGGCTTTGTATATGAGATATTCAAAAATACCAATTATTCGGACGGAGTAGCTGAAAAAGCTTTAGTATGAGAAATCCGAGAAAAACACTATTACATTCCCCAGCTTGACTTAGTTGTTGAAGAAGATGGTGTGATTATAGGACATTTTATCCTTTCAAAACTTCCGATTAGTAATAAGTATGAAAATGAGATATTGATGCTATCACCAGTTTCAGTAGCAATTAATCATCAACGTCAGGGTGTTGGTAAGTATATGTTACAGGAAGGAATTAAATTTGCTGCTAAAATGGGATATAAGGGAATAATTGTTGAAGGAGATTATCGTTACTATCAACGCTTTGGATTTAGAACATCAACTGAATTCGGAATATATGCGTCCAAGAAAAATCTTCCACCTTCTGAGGAGAATCTGATGGCTATGGAGTTGTGTGAAAATAGTATGGAAAATATTTCAGGTGAAGTGGATTATTCGATTTATGATGCCTTGAGACATTGACAGGCAGTACGGATGTTACTCTTTAATTTTTAGTATCCCTTATTTTCAACTAAAGGATGTTTTCTTTCAATAATGATCTTCCGCACTAGGGCACGATTGTTAAACAATTAAAAAGGATGATACATATTAGTCATGTTTAATATGTATCATCCCTTATTTTTTATGATTTTTTACGATTTAGGTCTTGATAAGAATCTCCCCATCGTTTTAGACTGTGATTTCCACTCCAGGCACTCGCTTTCCGCGGGCAGTCCGCCCTCGGCGCCTTTGCGCCTGCGGGGTCTCTCCCTTGGACGCGTATTCTAAGCAGGAGTCTCGTACACCTGCTCCAATCAACTTTGTTTTAACATTGATGGAACCTCTTTTGTCTACAAACTGAGGCGATGGGGTAAAACCCCATCGTTTTTTTAGTTTATGGATTTGCTTGCATGGTTTGTAAGGATTTCAAGGTTTTCCATGGTTGCTGTCACTTTTTCCTGGCTAATATCAGGGAATAGAAGATGAATGCCTTCCCCTTCTTGGACAGAGATGGCTGCAATTTGTTGAAGTTCCGCTTTGTCTTCAATCTTCAGACCAATATCAGATAATGTCATCGGCAGTTTAAGTGCCTTGTATAATGGCAGTAAATGTTGGATTTCTGAGAATTTCCCTTCTAACAATAGCTGGACTAAAATGCCATATGCCACTTTTTCCCCGTGAAGCAAATGATGTGTTTGCGTGATGGAAGTCATTCCATTATGAATGGAGTGGGCACCTGCAATGCGCAGGTACTGGTCACCAAAGCCACCAACTAGACCGCTTGTGACGATATTCGTTTCAATCACATGCTTTAGTGCATCTGTCCATTTACCCTTTTTTAAATCTTCTAGGGCTTCCTCGCCATGTGTCAATAAAATTTCCTGGCATTGCCTTGCGGCTATGTGCGCCAATTCAATACAGACGGACTTGGTTGCTAGTCTTTCCACGAGTGCATTGCCTTCATACCATTTCGCCAATGTATCACCGATTCCAGCCCGTAAATAGGCAATGGGGGAATCCAATAGTATTTCTGGCTCGATAAGTAACATCCATGCGCTTCTTTCATGAATGTCATAACGAACATATGAACCATCATTATCATATATGACACTTAGAGGTGTCCATGCAGCACAGGTGGAAGCCAGAGTTGGAATGAGGATGATATCCTTATGAATCGAGTTTCCAGCCGATTTGGTGAGGTCGAGCAGCTTACCGCCGCCGATGCATCCACACCTAATTCAAGAGCGGCCTTCTGGACGCGTTCAATTTCTGAGTCACTGCATTCCCCGCTGTATGTGAAGAATGTGGTTTCAATATTTTTTAATGAAGGAAAAAAGGGTTGAGCAGCCTTCCATGATTTTTCTCCATGAATAATGAGTACTTTGCCTATGTTCCCTTTACTCAGTTTTGCGTCCAGCGTGTCAAGAACATTTGCCCTGCAGGCATAATAGGCGGGGCCGCTGCGGACTTCCAGTAGGGAATTCATATTTATTCTCCTTAATGTTTAGGCCTGTTCCCAGAAAAGGGAAACAGGCCTCGATTATTGTGGTTGGTCGATCACTTCATCCAATTTGGTTTTCCGAAGCCGGCAAATTTGCTATCAATCACTTTTTCAAATTCGTCGGATTCTACTACGGATTTTATATCCTTGGCAAATTGAGTGTCAACATCCTTTGTATTCACTGCGACAACGTTTCGATACATATCCGGCATATTTTCTAAAACAAGGGCATCCTGGAGTTCCATTTTCGCTGCAAGAGCGAAGTTGCCTGGTACCGCAGATAGGTCAACACTGTCTGTTGCCCGTGGCAATTGAGCGGATTCCAATGGTTTGAATTGGATGTTTTTTGGATTTTTCGTTACATCTTTTTCAGATATTTTTAAAGGATCGACATTTGGATCGACTTCAATCAGCTTTTCATCAACCAGTACTTTTAATGCACGTGCAAGGTTTACTGGATCATTAGGCACTGCCAGGGATGCACCGTCTTTAATTTCTTTCAGTGATTTATATTTGTTAGAGTATATACCCATTGGTGCTGTAGGAACTATGATAAGGTCAGAAAGCTTTAAATCATTTTCTTTAGCGAAGTTATCCATATACACTTTATGCTGGAATAGGTTGGCATCGATCGAGTTGTTGCCAAGCGATTTATTCGGCTGGATATAGTCGGTGAATTCAACGATTTCTATTTTGTACCCGAGATCTTCCAAACCTGGTTTGATGGCTTCTTTAACCATGTCGGCGTAGGGCCCGGTAGTCGCCCCAATCTTCAATTCTTTTTTGTCTTCCGTTTTTGGTGATGCATCATCGCTTCCGCAAGCTGCCAAGCCAAGAGCGAGTGCACAGACTGATAATAATGAAGCTATTTTCTTCATATGAAATTCCTCCTGAAATGTATTGAATCATTGGAAAAATGAGTGATTCTATCGTTTGTTCACTAAGTATGAAACTTTGTCACCGACCATTTGAATGATTTGTACAAGGCAGATCAACACGACGATCGTCGTGATCATGACCGTGTTGTCATAACGGTAATACCCGTACCGGATGGCCAGGTCCCCAATTCCCCCTCCGCCGATTGTCCCTGCCATTGCTGAGTAACCGATAAGTGAAATGGTCGTTAATGTAAGCCCTTGAATGATTCCCGGTCTTGCCTCTGGAAGAAGTACATCCTTAATGATCATCCATGGAGTGGCACCCACGGCAATGGCAGCTTCGATCACTCCTTTGTCTATTTCACGCAATGCCGATTCAACGATCCTTGCAAAAAAAGGTATCGCGGATACGGATAGGGAAACAGAAGCCGCTTTTGGCCCTATCGTTGATCCAGTTAGCAGATTCGTTAAAGGAAGGAGAGCCACCAAGAGAATGATGAAAGGGATGGAACGGACTATATTGACTGCAAAACCGAGAGATCGATTCACGACGCTATTTTCAAAAAATAAATTCCTGGTCGTCGTAAACAGTAACACGCCAAGTGGTAAACCGATAAGAAGGGCTATCGCAAGGGAAATCCCGACCATATAAATCGTTTCAATAAAGGCTTTATTAAGATCCGGTAAAATATTGACGATGGATTCAATCAGTGACATGTTTTAACACCTCCACAGAGCTGGAACGACTCTTTATATATTCCAATGCCGAATGAATTTGTTCGGCTTCACCAATTAATTCAATGATCAAGATCCCAAATGGGATATCCTGAATATACTCAATTTTACCGTGCAAGATATTACCCTTTACTGAATGGGATTGGAGAGTATCCGAAAGAATCGATTCACCGGCTGTTTGCCCTTCGAATTGAATTTTGATGATCGTCCCTTTACTCTCTTCAACCAAATGTGTGGGAAGTTCGAAATCCAGTACACTGCTAATGAATTGCTTCGTTAACTCCTTTTTAGGCTGTGAAAAGATCTCATAAACGGAACCCTCTTCTATTACTCGGCCATCCTGCATGACGGCTACTCGGTGACATAGTTCTTTGACCACTTCCATTTCATGTGTAATCAGCACGATGGTGATCCCAAGCTCCCGACTTATCTTTTTTAATAACTGTAAAATCGCTTTAGTCGTTGTAGGATCTAGGGCTGAAGTCGCTTCATCACATAATAGTACAGTAGGGTCATTTGCTAAGGCGCGTGCGATGCCTACCCGTTGCTTCTGGCCACCGCTAAGCTGGGCCGGATAGGCATCTTTTTTATCACTGAGCCCTACGATCTCCAATAGTTCCAATACACGTGACCTGATGGCAGCCTTCGATTGGTGCGCGGCCTTCAAGGCGAAAGCAACATTTTCAAAAACGGTTTTGGAACTGACCAAAGAAAAGTGTTGAAATATCATTCCGATTTTTTGACGTTGTTTACGGAGCTCTTTGCTTGATAAAGTTGTTAAGTCAATCCCGTCAATGATGATATTTCCTCCTGTCGGACGTTCAAGCAAATTCAAGCAGCGGAGTAATGAGCTTTTTCCGGCTCCACTGTAGCCGACAATTCCGTACACTTCCCCTTTTTGAATGGTCAAAGATACGTTATCCACTCCGATAACTCGGTTTTTTTTCGAGATGTATTCCTTTCGGACCGAACGGATTTCAATCATGAACCTTCCCCCTTAAACATAAAAAAACTGTCTCCATCATTCAGAAAGAGGCAGCGAAATTATATCTCGTCTTATCTTTCAGAATGCAATCATTCTGCAGGAAGTGGCACCGTTCCCAATTGGGGCGGTTGCCGGACATCACAGGGCCTGATCCCTCCGTCACTCTTGATAAGTAAATTATTATTTTGGAATATTTCAAGTTTTTTAATATAATCTATATTATTTGTTAATTGTTCCATTGTCAATCGATTCTGTAATTTTAGAATAATTTTTTTGCCTGTCTAAATGGTTACGATGCCATTTTCATGTCTTTACTTCCAGGTGGATAATTCCATTATTTCCTTGTCAAAAGTGTAAAGAGATAATACATTTATTGTAATAATGTGAAAAAGATAAACTATTTTTTACAATGATGGGGAGGCAATGCATGATAGAGATCAAGACGGTAAATGATGTGGTTTGTGTGCACGGGACTCCAAGTGGGGTCAAATCGGGGATGAGTGTCTATGTCTTTGTAACGGATGGTCTATTGATTGATACGGGCGCACAGATTTTGTTGGAGGAACTTATTCCATTCTATGAGACTGCCGATTTCGATTTAGTGGCCCTTACACATTATCATGAGGACCATACGGGGGGAGCAGCCTGGATAAAGGAACATAAGCAGGTCCCGATATTCATTCATCCGATGTCGGTCGATGTTTGTGCGAGGGATGCTGAATATCCTGAATATCGCAAAAAATTTTGGGGGAAGAGAGATGCCTTTAAAGCTGAGCCGCTAGGGAAGACCATTCATTCCCGTACCCAAACGTGGGAGCCGATTTTTACTCCTGGTCATGCGAAAGACCATATGGTGTTTTTGAATCACAGTAATGGCATGCTCTTTTCAGGAGATCTTTTCGTAACACCAAAAACAAAGCTTGTCCTAAGGGAAGAGTCAGTCCCGGTCATCATCGATTCCATAAAAAGATTACTCCAATATGACTTTAAGGATGTTTTTTGCTGTCATGCGGGGCATGTTCCCGATGGAAAGGAAATGTTTCGAAAAAAACTTGATTATTTGGAAGACCTACGTGGTGAAATTTTGCGTTTACATGATCAAGGACTGACCGTTCATGAAATACAGCAAGTCGTTTTACCTAATCGCTATCCCCTTATCGAGATATCTGACCATGAATGGGATTCAGAGCATATCATTACATCGATATTAAACGAAAATGTTTTGAGTGCGAGGGAGAATGGGATAATTTGAATGAAATCCGTTTAATTGTCTGACTGCATGTTTTCTATTTGTCATTCAAGAATTTGAATGATTTATAAAAGAAGGACTTTATGAAGGGGGAATGCAGTGCAAGCAGATTTTCTCGATATGGAGATGAAGATAAAGGAGTGGGCTCTCCAAAAGAGAACCCACCATCGTTAGTTGTTGACATTGGGATCGGTTTCATCATGAAAATCATGTGCTTCTTCAATATTTTGAAGGTCAGCAGCTGAATAAACATTTCCACCAGCCAGTCCTTCATTGATGTAACGGTCGATGTCTAAGAAAGCGGAGTTCTTGCCTTCATATTCGGTATCCTTCAAAAATGTCATTTTTTCTTTATCCACAATAAATCCCTCCTAGCCTTTTCATTAGTTTAGGCAAAGGAGGTTTTTTTATTCAGTTTAGGGATTTCATGAATGTAAAAGGGTGGGTTCATTCATATACATGGAAGACCATTAAGTCATGGATCATGCTTTTGAGTTTGGTTTCATCTGTTTCGGAAGGCTTGTTTACTGTCCACTCGATGGATCCATCTTTATGATACAAAGCTTGGACTGCCTGCTTGTTGAAGTAAAAGGAAATTTTCCATCCTGGGAGATTCTTATGCAGTGGTGCCCATTGAAAATGAGTGATCATATGTATTACCTCCATATATGCTGTCTCTCATTTAATTATAATGGAAAACGACAGCTGGAGGTGTTATTTTATTGTCAGGTTGGAAAAAGTTAATTCAATGAAAAGATTTTTTAAATGTAAAAGTCGGTTGGCTTCAATTTCCTCTTCATCGAATTGCATGGGCTTTGAGTTCACTTCGTATATGAAGAGCAAGCCCGATTCATCTTCGCCTATATCCATGGAAAACTCTCCAAGAAATCCGATTTTTTTTGAAAGAATCTCTCCGCATTTTTGAGCAATATTCGCCAAGTTTAAATCCAAACTTCTTGATTGCAGGCTTTGATAGGGGAAAAGCTTACCCCCTCTCGGAGTGTGGGTAGTGATTTCCTGTGTTTGTGACATCCTTACAGCTTTGCCAGTCACTTTATAAAATCCCTTTTCATAATGGACGAGAATCCGGTAATCGTAACGATGACCAAGAAGTTTTTTTGGTATGATCGCCCGTTGAGCAAGGTAGCTTCTTTTTAATAAATCCCTTTTTTGAGTTTCCCAGAATGAAGTGAAATCCGGAAAGGATTCACCATGTTTTAAGCTATTGAACAAAAGTGTACCATCAGGATTTTTGATGATGGTATAAATGCCCTTCCCTTGGCTTCCTTTGCAAGGTTTTAGGTATATATGCTTGTGGGTATCCAGGAAAACATTGAGGCATTCGCCGTTTCGCAGCAATGTCGTGGGCGGAAGGTGATTGGAAAGGAATTCATCTTCTCTTAATGTTTCAAACATTACATATTTATCTAAAAAACAGGGGTTGAATAGAAGCATTCGGTGCTCTTTGATGTGGTTGATGATTCGTTCGAATTCACCGGATGACTCATAGCGCCTCGATGGGATCCGGTTATAGATAATGTCAGGGAGCGGCATCTTGCACTCGATCCACTTGTTTGTTTCGGAGGAAAAGACATATCCTCTCAATGGCTCCGAATGAAGGGCATTTCCTGTGAATGCATAGGCCAAAATTCCGTGTTTCAATAAATATAACGATAAATCCCGAAAAAGGGTCAAGTTTCCTCCTAAACCTGATTCCCTTTTGGGATTGAAAGAAGTCAATATTCCAACGACGAGCATCCTGGAAACGGGAAATACCGTGATTGGAAATAGTGTTTGATTCAAATGGTCCTTTTTATAGCCGATTTCTTCTGCGGCAGCGCCGGCGAATAGTTCTACATTCTCTTGGGTGTGGTACCAAGATTCAGAGGGGATATCGTAAAAAATATTCATCGCTGCACACTGATGGCATTTGTAATCGTCTGTTCCGTAAGATAAATGGCGTAATCCAGGCTTAGCTTTCGTGTTAACAATTCAAAATCCTTGAGTTTTGGATGCGAGAATATGGAACGTCCCGGTTTCGAATTTGCTTCAAACATCCAAACCTGCCCCTTTTTATCCAATCCAAAATCAAATCCAATTTCTGCGATGATTCCGTCCATGTGCTTTTCAATACTGTCACTTAAAACAAGTGCGGCTTCCGAGAGCTTTCTCTCGACTTCTTTTGCTTCAGCGTCATCTCCGAAAAGTTCAGCAATCGTTTTGATGACCCCGCCGCTTTTAATATGGGTCGTGACGCTGCCGGTACCGGCTATTTTAGCGGCGATGGCGGTTACCTGCCATATTCCATTACTGTCCTTGTTCGTATGAACGCGGAAATCCACTGGGCGCTTTTCGGATCGTATTAACGGAATGCCCTGCTGCACGATAAGATTTTCAAGCGGTCGGTCATGAAAGATATGTTTAACGATGGATTCAAGTGTGGAAAACTTTTGCAATTTATTTTCCTTTGCTTCATTTGTATAGCGGCAATAATAAACATCATCATGCTTATCGTAAAGAATTTGGTGAATGCCTAGACCCAAGCTGCCATGAATGGGCTTTATATAAACTTGGCGGTAGTGGGAAAGAAGGGTTTCTATCACAGATATGGATTGAAATGGATATGTTTCCGGTAAATAAGGCAGGGCCCGATCATCCGCACATAACCTTTCATTTACATCCCATTTATTGAAAAAACCTGGATTGTACCATGGAATGGTATATTCTTTTTGGAATTTTTGCTTCACTTCTTTAGGTCCGTCCCGGTTCTCCGTTAAACGATTGGGAAGACGGTCATAAATGACATTTGGAAAAGGGAATTCATCAATTTGCCAGTTATCGTTCTCAAACACATATCCCTTGATTGTCTCCTCATCCCAATTGATTACATTCTCTCCGAAAACAAAGGGGATACAGCCAGTTGTTTTGCTCAGGGAAAGGAGCTTTGAGAAAAAATCCGATCTTTCCCCTAGCGGTTTGTTGGACAGGCCGGTGAAGCCTGAAGAAAAAATTCCGACCAGCGGTCCGATATGGATGCTTTTGCCGTAAATGAATAAATGAAGAGGAATATCGGTGTGATCGAATTTAAGCGATTCCGCGAGACTTTCCGATAGGACGATTGATTGATTTATGGCCGGGTTTTGTTTCACTGTGGCAGGACATGAATGTTGTCCGAAATAGATTAATTCAATCTCTGCCAAATCTCCAAGTTCTGAAGGGTAGAAGAGGACATTTCCAGGGCTAGCGGCAATTTCTGCAGGATAAGTCTTTCTCACTTTTTATTCACCTGCTTTCTGAAGATGTTCGGCTAAATACTGGCTATATTGTAAAGGTGCGCGATGAATATCTTTCATGGTCTCCGGCTGTAGTATCTGAATGATTTTCCTGCCAGGTTTCGAGTTAATGTCCATTATCCATATTTGCCCTTTTTTATCGATGCCTAGATCAATTCCCAACTCGAATAGTCTTTTAGAGACAGCTTCGGTTTCTGCAGGCAGTGTACGAAGGATATGCTGGATCTTTTGTTCGACAGCAATCGTAATGGCTTCCGGATTATTTTTGTTGAAAATATCCAATGAAATGGCTTCCCCGCCAGTGGCCAAATTTGAAGTTATACTATCTTTTTGTCCCGTGCGAATGCCGCGGCCCCGTTCCATCCATTGATTTTTTTCGTTTTTTTGAAGTAAAATCCGCAAATCGAATGGTTCGTTTTTTTGATTGCGAAGTTCCAAATATGGCTGGCAAAGGTAACGGTATCGATTTAATAAATGCTGAAGCCATTTGTTCAGCTGAGATGTAGAGGTGAATGGGCGGTCGTATTTGGTGCCTTTCTTCGTCATGGATACCAAAGTGCCTTCTTCGGTTTTTGTAAGTAGATAGATTCCTGTACCGCCCGCACCGAATTCAGGTTTGATAATGACTTTATCCAAGCGTTCCAAATGACCGATAATATCTTCAGATGTCGTTACTTGAAAGGTCTCTGGAAAAAATGCTTGTAGCAGGGGATGTTTTTTTAGGATTTGGTAAACTTCCCACTTTCCAGGAAGGCCGAGCCCCAAGAAATTAGAATGATCTTTTAACCAATCGATTTTATCCCGCGTTTCGGTTGTCTCGCGCGATAATCCATGGAAACAGCGGTCATATACAAAATCGGGTAAATCAAAAGATGTAGGAATCCACGTTTCATTCTCAGCATCAAAACGCTCGCCACGCACTTTCTTTAATTCCATATCAATATTTTCCGGTGTGAATTTACAAACTTTCATATTGAAGGATTTAGCCGTTTTGGCTATTTCGGTGAAGTAGTTATTTTCATGTGTATCCGACGTGACCATTAATCCAATTAACACGTGCTAGCAACTCCTTTATGGATGGTTTTCGCGGTTAAGGGTAAGCATGAAGTCTATGATGGATTTTACTGATGGACGAAAAGTTTCATAGTTGCCTTGAAATTTTTTCGATGGTTTCGAATTCACTTCGATGATCCATGGGTGGGTGTCGGAATCTAGAGCTAAATCAATCCCTAACTCCCCGAATAGATCGTCATGGTTTTCAACCAAAGCCTGGGCAGTATTTTTAGCCAACTTTATCAGCTTTTGATACATACGGATAGCTTCCTGATGGTCAAAAACTTCCTTTAGAAAATCCGAGCCGTTTTTCATTAAACCCCCTTGTGCTAGATTGGAAACGATGGTACCAGGATCTCCAATCCGGGCAACCATCGATGAAACTTTCCATTGAAATTCATCATTCTGATGGAGGAGTATGCGGAAATCAACCTTTCTTTGATCCGTTTCGAATAGGGAAATCCCTTTTTGAAGGATGTAGGCTTGTTTTCTGGAAAAAATTTTTAAGGTTGTAAACAACTTTTCATCCGTGTCTGCAAAATGCACATCCTCTATATTTCCAGAGTGTTCGATTTTCCATTTTCCAGAAACTTGCGTTAATCTGTATATATTCCTGCCTTGACTGCCTGACGCCGGTTTGAAATAGATGACCGAATGCTTTTCTATAAATGTCAAGAAGGGTTCCTTCTCGTTAAAAAGAATCGTATCAGGCAAATTGGGGAGCAACGCATTTTCTAATAGCAGCAGTTCATGTACATCATATTTGGAAAGGAACCTTCCGTTGAACATTGGTATCGACCGTGCCTCGAGTTCAGTTTTAAACAGCTCGAATGAATGTGATACTTCAAGTTTGCGTGAATGTATCCGATTATAAAGTACATCTGGAATGGGAAGTGTTAGCGGTTGCCAACCATTTTGCTCTGACAAATATCCCTCTACTACTCCTTCTTCAAGAGGCTGTAATTTAACTAAATAGAAGGGGATCCCCTGTTGAATACAGTACGAATTCATTTCCTGATAAAATTTCTCCATCTCGCCTAATGTCCCGTCTTGCAAGGCGGGCTGGTTCATAAGTGTCGCCAAGAAAGGACCAATTGTAATTGACCTTCTTTCCGCATGAAATGAGACGGAGATTGGATCCGAAAAAGCAGGCAGGGACAACATTTGATTCATATCATAAGAAAGTTTCAGTGTCGGCTGGGATGAAGGGAATGGTTGGACAAGAACAGGAACGGAACGGCATCCAGCCTGGATCGTAACGGGTTCTCCAAATTGAAGGCCCCATTCCTCAAATAGTTTTTCTTCGATAAACAGTAGCGCCTTCTTTCTAGTCACCGCAGGATTTACCGTTATGAAAACTTTCTGATGGTTAAGGTTCATATTAATTCCCCGTTTGCACTAAGTTTGAAGTCCTTTAATAATAAAATGATGGGCAAAAGTGGATATCACATTCTATGTTTTTTTAATTAGAAGGTGTCATTAAGCCCTTTATTTCAAGCGATAAAAGGAAAAAGTTCATGGATGAGTTTTGAATAAAGATCCCGTTTATGGATGTTAGCTTAATGGGAGGCTTCATATATTGCCTTGCAGATGCTGATTTGAGCTAGCAATCCATCTATATTTTTGGGAAGCAGTGCCGTTAACACCAGGGCTGATGAGCAAGTAACAGAATAAGGTAGCATAATCGGTTAGGCAAGTTGGTCGTTGATCATTTAATCACGCAAAGAGGTCATTCAACATAAAGTCGTAAATGATGCTCTATACAGAATATGAAAATTTTCGTTCAGGCAGAAGTAAAGAAAGCGTTGTCCATGGAAAAAAGTACAGCTCAAGTGCTTGAGTAATTAGGATTGAAGCATTCTTCTACAAGCAAAACGGAGATTACAAGGAGTCGTTCTTTAAACGAATTGTCGAAAATTCCATACCTAGGGGCGTTGCTTGGTGGGAATATCGGATTATTTCAACTGTTTTATTAGGATGACGTGTAATTCGCAATCGGATTTGTTATAGTGGAAAAGGTGTAGGAATACAATGATTACCGGGAGGGGAAATAAATGAGTAACGTATATGATGCAGCGTATGAAATGGAAAAGGCGATTCGGGCAAGTAATGAATATGCTGACTTGAATCGTTTATATGATCTTGTCAATTCTGATGAAGCAACAAAAGGAATGTTTGAAAACTTCCGTAATCTGCAGATGGCATTGCAGCAAAAGCAAATGATGGGACAGGAGATTGCACCTGAAGAGGTTGAGCAAGCACAAAAGACGGTACAGCTTGTCCAACAAAACCCAACCATTTCACAATTGATGGAAGCTGAACAACGGATGAGTATGGTCATCGCAGATCTTAATAAAATTATCATGAAGCCGCTTGAAGATTTATACGGCTTGCCTGAGCAACAGCAATAAGCTGTTGAAGACTCCCTGCCTCTATATGGTTGGGAGTTTTTTTCTGTCCGAAAAGCATCGTATGCAAGGGTCGTGAACTACTATTTGTTCTACTCTCTAAATTTTAGTCATAAATTTTAAAGAGGATATTACAGATGGGGGAGATCAGCATGGTATATCGTCTACTTGCGGTCAATATCGACGGGACATTGCTCCAGTCGAATGGCCGATTAAATAAATCGACTAAAGAAGCAATCGATTATGTGCACCAAAAAGGTGTCCATGTTGCACTTGTGACGTCAAGGAACTATCACTCCGCAAAAAAAGTGGCCAAAGCCTTAAAAATAAATCCAATGATCGTCGCCCAGCAAGGAGCATTTGTCGGAGCTTCCATTGAAAAACCCATAATGGTAAAAAGAATATCAGAAGAACTGACTGCGGAGCTCGTTCAAATGCTAGAAAAGACAACGTGCCAAATTTTGCTCATTCATGAAAAATACTCGCTTGGCAATCGAGTGAACCTTCCGGAGAATTTACTTGGCAAAACGGTGATGTATTTGAATGATCAAAATATTTATGCTCAAAATTATGTGGATGATATCAGTGAAGAGCTTATTGACCAACCGATGGCACCGACGAAAATAGATATAATATTTTCAGAACAAAGTGACCAAAATGATATGTCGAAGTTAATAAAGGAAATGTTCCCGGAGGTAGACGCGATCTTACATCCAGGCCATAAGATGACAGTTGTTCCAAAGGGAGTTTCAAAATGGAGTGGTGTATTGTATTTAGCCGACCACTTAGAGGTGAAAAGAACGGAGATCGTCTCGATTGGAGATGGATTGGATGATATGGAAATGATAGCTGGTTCTGGTCTCGGTGTGGCCATGGGGAACGCGGATGAAGAAGTAAGGCGAGTGGCAAAATGGGTGACGCGCTCCAATGATCAAGATGGTGTTGCTTACATGCTGAGGGAATTTTTCCGGAAACAGCATCCTATCGATTTTTTGCAGAAGATGAATATGCTTAAGTGAATGATGAGACTCCTTCATATAGAAGGAGTCTCTTTTGCATAATTCCGATTCCCTTGGACTAGTAATTTTCCATAAATAATTCTAACCACCTTTCCATAAACTAAAGAAAATTTAGTAAAGGAAAGGAAGAATTCCAAATGGGTGTAATCAATGCAAAAGAGGTACAAGTCGGTGACGAGGTGTTTGTGATTTATAACAACCCACATGTTCCAACCGTTTCGAATATAAGGGCCGCGGAGATTGTCCCACATCCCAAAAATCCCAATGCAGTCGCGTTGTTCCTGAACGATACATTCCATACGATTGAAGATGATGATGCTTTGTTCACTTCCGAAGCCGCTGCCGAAAAAGCGTATAGCGACTACATGGATAACCATGACCAGATGACTTGAAGGTTCGTTTTCTTGGAGAAGGAACAAAAGAAAGCCCTCGCTTTAGAAGCGGGGGCTCCTGTTAGTTTATGGGGCGGAGCACATAGGGAATGCTCAAAACTCATGGGTAAAGCACAAATTCACGAGTATTTGCTCCGAATTCACGAGTAAAAGCATGGAACTCACGAGTAAACGCTCCAAACTCACGAGTAAAAGCATGAAACTCACGAGTAAACGCTCCGAACTCACGAGTAAAAGCATGAAACTCACGAGTAAACGCTCCAAATTCACGAGTAAAAGCATGAAATTCACGAGTAAACGCTCCAAATTCACGAGTAAACGCTCCGAATCCACGAGTAAAAGCATGAAACTCACGAGTAATCGCTCCGAATTCACGAGTAAAAGCATGAAACTCACGAATAAACGCTCCAAATACACGTGAAAAAGCATGAAACTTTTGTGTGAACGCACAATCTCACATGGCTAGTGCCTGGAGGGAATAAAACAGTGTATTTGACTGGTGAATTTGAGGATGGTCAAGTTAGAACTTTCCCCGGTAAAAGCAAGGTGCCATCCATTCGAATAAGTTGCCTCTAAATGTGAAAAGCACTTCTATGAGGAATTCACATCAGTAACTTCTCCTTTTAAATCCGGTCCTTATTAATAAAAAACTGCCACTCATTTAGGATGCAAAATGAGCGGCAGCTTGTGGCTTTATCAGTTAGTAGATTGAATGAAAAGTTTCATTGCGTGAATTTGTCCAATATGATTCGTTTCGTGCAGGACTGCGAAATTAATGAATTCCCCCACTGTTTCCATTCCTTGGAAAGGTTGTGCTACTTTTTCCGTCAAGCTCTCTTCTGGAATTTCAAGAAGTCGAACAAGCTGTTCTTGCAACTGTTGCTTTAATACTTCTACGGAAGGTACATCCCCGGTCCATTTGGCTGGTTTTGAACCATATCCGAATAGCTGGCTGTAATTAGCAGGCAAATTACTGTTGGAGTTCAATAAAAATTTTTCCGCTGCAGTCAGAACATGTCCAAGATGCCAGTGGATCGTATTATTAAAACCTTCAGGCTGCACATCCATAAACTCAGGATTGACTCCCTCGATTTCTCTTAAAAGACTTCGGCGCATGACTGTCAGCTGATTTTTTACATAATTCATTATACATTCCCCTTTCAATCTATTATTTAAAAAAAGTATCTCCTGGAATTATAGCAAGGGCGTTTCAATATTATCAAATTTAAGCCTTTTCAAAAGAGGGACAATTAAGTTTATTTTAAGGGTTGTAATTGTCAGATAATTCATTATAATTAAAGTGATGTTATGTAATCTTACGTAGTTATGTAAATATAATGAGCATATAGAGGCGAATTATAATAACCGTAATTAAATCTGTGTGAGATGCATCTGGACTTAGTGGGGGGTACCTGGAATATTAGGTGGTTTAGATTGTTAAAAGGAGAGAGGGCATGCGTTTAACAGCAAGGGAACAGGAAAAGTTAATGATTGTAGTGGCGGCAGATTTGGCAAGAAGGCGAAAAGATCGCGGCTTGAAATTAAACTATCCGGAATCCATTGCCTTGATTACCTATGAAATTGTGGAAGGGGCAAGGGATGGTAAATCAGTTTCGGAATTGATGCAATTTGGAAGGACGATTCTTTCAAGTGAAGATGTAATGGAAGGTATCCCTGAGATTATCCATGATATTCAAGTCGAGGCGACGTTTCCGGACGGTACAAAGCTTGTGACTGTTCACGATCCGATTCAGTGAGGGGGGGGCGAGGCCATGATACCAGGTGAATATATTTTGAAAAAAGAACCAATCGTATGTAACGAAGGTAAGATTTCAACGGTCATAACCGTTATCAACAGGGGAGACCGTCCGATACAGGTTGGCTCACATTTTCACTTTTATGAAGTGAACCTCGGTTTGGAATTTACTCGTGAGGATGCTTTTGGGAAAAGGTTGAACATTCCTGCTGGTACAGCCGTCCGTTTTGAGCCGGGGGATGCCAAGGAAATCGAACTGGTTCCATTCAGTGGGATGAGGGAAGTTTATGGATTAAGCAATAAAACGAATGGTCCGCTTGATAGGGAGTGAAAATATGAGTCATGAAATGTCACGTAAGCAATATGCCGACATGTTTGGTCCGACAACAGGAGATTTAATTAGATTGGCAGATACCGAGCTTTTCATAGAAGTGGAAATGGATTTTACCAAGTACGGAGATGAAGTGAAGTTTGGCGGGGGTAAGGTGATCCGTGATGGTATGGGCCAACATCCGACCGCTTCAAGAGATGAGGTGATGGATCTTGTATTCACAAACGCGATCATCATCGATTATACCGGCATTTATAAAGCGGATATTGGCGTGAAGGATGGAAATATCGCAGCGATCGGAAAAGCGGGAAACCCCCTATTGATGGATGGGGTGACAATGGTGATAGGGGCCGCTACCGAAATAATTGCAGCTGATGGAAAGATCGTCACCGCTGGAGGTATTGATGCCCACATCCATTTCATTGCCCCGCAGCAAATCGAGACTGCGCTGTCAAGCGGAATCACGACGATGATCGGCGGGGGAACCGGACCTGCAACGGGAACGAACGCCACGACGTGTACACCGGGTGCTTGGAATATACATAAAATGCTCGAGGCTGCAGATCATTTCCCCATGAACCTCGGTTTTTTAGGCAAAGGCAATTCCTCGGCAAAAGAACCGCTTGCTGAGCAGATAGAGGCTGGTGCGATCGGGCTGAAATTACATGAAGATTGGGGCACGACGGCTGCAGCGATCGATACAAGTTTAATGGTGGCTGAGGAATACGATGTTCAAGTGGCGATTCATTCAGACACGCTTAATGAAGGTGGTTTCGTCGAGGATACGATCAGAGCGATCGACGGCCGTGTCATTCATACCTATCATACTGAGGGAGCGGGCGGGGGGCATGCCCCTGATATCATCAAGGCGGCTAGCTATCCGAATATACTCCCGTCCTCGACGAACCCAACCCGTCCATACACCATCAATACGTTGGAAGAGCATTTGGATATGCTGATGGTATGCCATCATTTGGATCCATCCGTTCCGGAAGATATCGCTTTTGCCGATTCCCGGATAAGAAAAGAGACGATTGCCGCTGAAGACATTCTGCATGACCTGGGTGTCTTCAGCATGATCAGCTCTGATTCCCAAGCGATGGGGCGTGTAGGGGAAGTCATACTGCGAACATGGCAGACAGCCGATAAGATGAAAAAGCAGCGTGGGAAAATGATGGAGGAGGCAGGGGAAGGGGACAATTTCCGCGTTAAGCGTTATATTGCCAAATATACGATAAATCCTGCAATTACACATGGGATTTCTGATGTAGTCGGATCTGTGGAAGAAGGGAAATTCGCAGACCTGGTGCTGTGGGATCCTGCCTTTTTCGGGGTTAAACCGGACATGATTCTAAAAGGGGGCATGATCGCGCACAGTATGATGGGAGATCCAAATGCTTCGATTCCGACGCCTCAACCCGTGTTATACCGCCCGATGTTTGCAAGTTTTGGAAAGGCAGTTACGAGTACGTCGATTACGTTCCTATCAAAAGCGTCATATGAAGCGGGAATTCATGAAGACCTGGGTTTGAAAAAAATAGTGAAGACTGTCTCGAATATTCGAAATATTACAAAAAAAGATATGAAGTTAAACGGGGAGACCCCCGTCATAGAAGTTGATCCGCAAACATATGAAGTGACGGTGGATGGGGATTTAATTACGTGTGAGCCTGCGGATATCCTGCCTATGGCGCAACGATACTTTTTATTCTG
The DNA here is from genome assembly GCF_042727425.1 of Peribacillus sp. NPDC060253. NCBI lineage: Bacteria > Bacillati > Bacillota > Bacilli > Caryophanales > Bacillaceae > Peribacillus > Peribacillus sp. NPDC060253. The sequence continues at coordinate 7,417 of NZ_JBHXAS010000070.1, read as the reverse complement.
AGGTGATAGCATGATAGTTGAAGAGATTTTGGGGAATATAGAGTTTGTTGAAAAAAAGGCAAAACATATGGAAAAGGTTTATCTGGAAAGCGATGCATTAAGAAAACGGATTCTAAGGGTTAAAACGGATCATGGCAATGAAATTGGGATTCGCCTTAAAGAAAATAAGGATTTGATGGATGGAGACATCCTTTATATGGATGATAAAAATATGATTGTGATCCAAACGCTAGATGACGATATTTTAACGATCTCGCCTACGACTCTAGGGCAGATGGGTGATATAGCGCATCAATTGGGAAATCGCCACTTACCAGCCCAATTCGATGGTGATGAAATGCTTGTTCAATATGATTATTTAGTTGAAGAGCTTTTGATGGAACTGGAAATACCGTTTCGCCGTGAAAAGAGAAAGGTGAAGCAGGCATTCCGCCATATCGGCCATTCACATGATTGAACGTTTGTTTCCGTTGATCCAGCTTTGTGATTCCAATTTTCCATCTGGGTCGTTCTCCCATTCATTCGGGATGGAAACTTACATTCAAGAGGGGAAGATTCATCATGCAGCTTCATTAAAGGAGTTTTTGAAGGTATACATTTCAAAATCATTAACCTATACAGATGGACTGGGCTGCCGACTTGCTTATGAATTCATAAAAAGTCATAGGGCTGAAAGCGTATGGGATTTGGATGAGTTGCTTTATGCTGCATGTTCCGCCCGGGAATCCAGAGAAGCTTCCAAAAGAATTGGGCAGCAGATGGCTAAACTATGCTCGAACTTATATCCATCTGAAGAATTATCGGCATACTTGAAGAAAATCCATGGAAAACAATGCTATGGACATCCGGCCATTGTATTTGCGCTTGTTTGTACCGAACTGAATCTTTCTGTGGAAATGGCCATTCATGCCTGCTTGTATGCAGCCGTTTCCTCACTAATCCAAAATGCAGTAAGGGGAATCCCTTTGGGTCAGACAGCGGGACAATCCTTGTTGTTATGGACGCATGAGGAAATCCAGACTGCCGTAGGATTTATTAAAGGACTTCCGGAGGATGAACTCGGGAGGACATTGCCGGGGTTGGAAATCGCGCAAATGAGGCATGAGCAATTACATGTAAGACTATTTATGAGTTAACTAGAAAAGAGGTGAAAGGTTTGCTTCCTATGGAGGTAAATCGTTTATAGATGAAACACGTTGTGAAAATTGGTGTAGGCGGCCCGGTTGGTGCTGGAAAAACGATGCTTGTCGAGAAGTTGACGCGGGTAATGAAAAATGACTTCAGCATGGCAGTCGTAACGAATGATATATATACAAAGGAAGATGCGTTGTTTTTAATGAAAAATGGTGTACTTCCTGAAAATCGGATTATTGGTGTGGAAACCGGGGGCTGTCCGCATACAGCGATACGTGAGGACGCTTCGATGAATTTTGCGGCCATTGATGAATTGATGGAACTCCATCCGGAACTGGATTTGATTTTTGTGGAAAGCGGCGGTGATAATTTGGCTGCCACCTTCAGTCCTGAACTCGTTGACTTTTCAATCTATATCATTGATGTTGCACAAGGGGAGAAAATCCCCCGAAAAGGTGGCCAGGGAATGATTAAATCGGATTTATTCATCATTAATAAGACGGACTTGGCCCCTTATGTAGGAGCAAGCCTGGAAGTGATGAAACGGGATACATTAAGGACGAGAGGGGACAAACCTTTCTTTTTTACTAACTTAAAAGACGAAAAGGGATTGACTGATGTCGTGAACTGGATAAAGTCAGAGGCGTTTTTTGTAGGTCTTCAGCAGTGAGTTGGACAGGCAGCATCCGCTTAAGGGCGATACTGAAAAATGATCGTACAATAGTGAAGGATAGTTATTCCGACGGGGCATTCAAGTTGTCCCGTCCAGTGTTTCTTGATGAACTTGCACCCACTTATTTTCTCATTCATGTTGGGGGCGGATATGTCGGTGGTGACAGGTACCATCAGCTTTTTTGTTTGGAAGAAGGATCTACAATGACCTTGACAACACAGTCGGCGACAAAGGTATACAAAACGATGGGCGAGCCGGCAAGGCAGGAAACTGAGATGGTATTAAAAAAGGGGAGTTTCTTAACCTATGTGCAGGACCCCATAATTGCTTATGAGTCAGCTCGATACATTCAGGATACGACGATACATATGGACAGCGGAGCAGGGGTGCTGCTGACGGATATTTTTACACCGGGCTGGTCAAAGAGTAAGACAGAATTTACATATGATTGGATCCGCTCCAAAATGAACGTGTTCCTTGATGGGAAAAGACTGATCATGGACAACTTGCTTCTGAATCCTTCCGACGAGATGGACTCTGTCCTCCTATTGGAGGGATATAGCCATTTCGGCTCATTATTATTGATACATGAAGGGGTGGATGGGGAAATCATGGCCGAACTCGATGAAATGCTTTCCCCGTTAAGATGCAATGTTAGAATAGGTTATTCTCGGCTGCCAATACGCGGTTTGATGCTGCGGGTATTGGCCAATCAAACCCAGCAGATTGAAAAAGTATTTTCTGTTTGTGAGGAACTCTTCCGAAGGAGGGTCCTGCGCGAGGATGCCATTTTTTATCGTAAATATTAGAAAAGAGGGGGTTCATGGAAATGAATTTATTGTTGGTTTTAGCGTTTGGATTTGTATTAGGGATCAAGCATGCCCTTGAACCCGATCATATCATTGCCGTTTCTACAATTGCGAGCCAAAGCAAGAAAATATGGAAATCATCACTTGCGGGCGTATTTTGGGGAATTGGCCACACACTTACTCTATTGGTGTTCGGTGTCATCCTGATCCTTTTGAAAAATGAAATTCCGCAAGCCTGGGCAATGTCATTGGAATTTCTTGTGGGAATCATGTTGGTATATTTAGGTGTCACGACGATTTTTTCTTGGAATAATACGCAACATGATCATACAGGCCGGGCTACCTATCTGAAATCCATGTTTGTAGGAATTGTCCACGGACTTGCCGGCAGTGCCGCAATGGTCCTTCTTACAATGGGTACGATAGATGCAGCATGGCAAGGCGCGATCTACATTATCATATTTGGTGTTGGTACATGCATAGGCATGCTTCTGTTCACGACGATTTTAAGCATCCCCTTTGTCACAAGTACTATTTCTAAAAAAGTGAATCGTTCACTCATCCGGTTGACAGGTGTGATAAGCATGGTTTTCGGAATCTATTATATGTACAATTTGGGTATCAATGAGAAACTATTTTCAGTTTGGTTTAGTTGAATCCAGGCTGAATGCACAAGGGATATGGAATCATGGACTCTCAAGTCAAAGGCTTGAGGGTTTTTTTGTTGCTAAAACGATTTTGCGATTTTCTTAATAATAAATAAACAATCCTATTACTCATTTAAGTTGACTAGTATAATGAAATAAATTGGATAATTAATCCATCCAGGTATAAGGAGATGACATGTATTGAAAAGGAAATCATTTCTACTAGCGCTTTTCCTATTATCAATATCGTTAACTGCAGGTTGTTCAACAAAGCAAGAACATATCTCCATTCAAAAATATATAGGTAAAACCTATATATTCGAAGCATATAAAGAAAAGATAGAAGTTGAAAGAACAGAAAAAACAAAAGAAATAATAGAGAAGGCTGATTGGACCGAATTCAAGTGGGAGAAGGGCCGTCCCAAGGCGGATTTCATCTTTTATTTTAATGATGATAAAAATGAAGGTAAAATAGCCGTTTATTATGTTTGGGTTAATCCCGATAAACATTTGGTTGAATTGACGCGCGATGAACATAACCGGTATGTACAGTTAAACAGAAAGGATTCTGAAACTTTATTAAGACTGCTGCATTAATGAAAAGGAGAAGATCCGTACTTTCAAAATTCCAGACAAGCATCTTTTTATTGTATTTAGAACTCTCATGTGCCCGAATATCAACAGAGTTAGAGTTATTTAACGTAGCCGGCTTTTTAAGGTGTAATCTTTAGGGGGACTTATGAGGGAAATTACTTTATCTAATGGAAAAACGGTGGAAGTTGAATGTTTAAGCTGTGCTTTGACAAGTGGGGAAGTAGAAGTCGAGGGTGGTGTAATAGTCGAATCTGAATATTTTCATGCTCACCAAGACGTCGCATATCCCATTGTAGGTTTAGTTATTTTAGCATCTAAACGACATATTAAGTGCTTTGATGAACTAAATGAACCAGAAAAGATTGATTACATAAACTTATTATCCAAGATTAGAAAAGCTCAAAGGGAAATATTGGGGATAAAACATGTTTATTATTTTTACAATGAGGATACTACCCACCATTTTCATATTTGGATGGTTCCTCGATATGAATGGATGTACGAGTTTGGACGTTCGGTGGAATCAGTTAGACCGGTTTTGCTGCATGCAAGAAACAGATTGAATGATGTTGAAAATGTAAAAAGTGTAATGGATGGTATCGAGGCATTAAAAAAAGAACTAAACCCTTAATCCTTCCTGTTCCAAAGATGTGTGATTTCCCATAAAAAAATCTATATGAAAGTTTGATAACACCTTATTTAAAAAAGGAGAAAGAAACCGGACTTTCATACAGCAGTCCGGTGAAATCTTCCCTTCAGCTCTAGGCTAGTCCAGTCGTTTTAGTCTTTGTCCTCAATAAAGGCATGGTGCAACAACGGAACGAGCCTCCGGACTTGATGATTTCGCTTATATCGACTTCAATGATTTCATATCCACGTTCACGAAGTTGGCGATTTACTTGTTCATTACATGGGAGACTGAATAATTTTTTATTTCCAATGGAAAGCACGTTGGTTCCTAATGTGAATTGTTCTTCTTTAGTCACTTCAATGACCTCATAACGAGAAGATAATAAATCCAACTCTTTTTTTGTAAAGGACTCTGGAAAAATAAGCGCTTCTGTTGGCGATATAACATTGAAAACGCAGTCTAAATGAAGGAATTTTTCAATGAAAGGAACCGCAATGATATCGTATTCAGGTAATAACGTTTGGAGATGCTTGATGGATGGTTCATCCGTTCTATTACTGATTCCGATATAGATGGTTTTACCATCAATGATGACATCCCCGCCCTCTATATGATTTTTTTGGAGGTTGAAAAATGGGATATCATTCGTTTCGAGCCAAGATTTCAATATAAGTTCTTCACCCTGCCGGATATCTGTAGCCATCTCAGCGACATATACGGTATTGCCAAGAGTGAAACCGATATCTCTAGTAAAGACTTGTTCTGGATATGTAGATTTAGGCGGTAGTTTAATGACTTCAATGCCTTCATGTTCAAGTGCTTTTGTAAAGCGGGCGTGTTGCTCCAAGGCAAGTGCTTGATCGATGTTCTCTTCCTTAAACTCTTTTTGTGTTTCGTTAATGATATCGCGAATCTCCATATAACGAGGTTCGCAGACGATCACCCGTGATAGCTTTGAATATTCACTCGAACAATAAGCCTCTAGTTCATCGTTTATCTGGTTTACCATACATGAGCTCCCTCTAAATATTATTGTATCTTTACTATTACCTCTTTTTTCTAGAAAGAAACATAAAAAATTGCACGTTTAAAAAGAATGGTCTTGTTAATCTTCATTTAACTGTCGGATGCAAGAAAGTTTGATTGAGCTCCCCTTTCTTATGTGAAAATATCTATAATATAAAGCTGGATTCAAAATAATTGTAAAACGTTCCTAGGGAAAAAGGATTATTTTTTTTCTGGTCGAATATATAATGAAGACGTTTTCATTATAAGGGGGAGATTGTAATGATGGATACTCCATTGATCATGACTCAAATCATTGAGAGAGCTGAAAAATATTTTCCGAAGAAAGAGGTAGTTTCGCGTACGGATGGTGGTATTCACACTTTTACATATGCCGAGATTGCTGAGCGTACAAGAAGGCTAACAAGCAATCTTGAAAAATTCGGTATTAAAACAGGTGACCGTATTGGAACACTTGCCTGGAACCATCATCGGCATTTAGAAGCCTATTTTGCGATTCCTTGTCATGGTGCTGTCCTACATACGATTAATATGCGTCTGTCCCCACAACATGTCTCTTATATCGTCAATAGTGCGGAAGATCGATTATTACTGATAGATCCCGATGTCATCCCCCTGCTGGAATCGATTAAAGATGAGTTAACGACGGTGGAAGGATATATTATAATGACGGATAAAGAGGAGCTGCCTGAAACGTCCCTTTCACCTATTTATCATTATGAAAAATTATTAGCGGAAGGGAATCCAAAACAGCCATTCATCCAAGAATTAGATGAAAATGCTCCAGCTGGCATATGTTATACTTCCGCCACGACCGGCAATCCAAAAGGTGTGGTTTACTCACACCGCGGGATTTTGCTGCATGCGATTGCACTGGGGCTTGCCGATTCTACGGCAGTAAGCGAACGGGATGTGGCACTTCCAGTCGTGCCAATGTTCCATGTAAATGCTTGGGGCATGCCTTTTGCCAGCGTTTGGTTTGGAACTAAAATGGTTTTGCCGGGACCCTATTTCACCCCGAAAATTTTGGCCGAGCTTATTGAAACGGAGAAGGTCACAATTGCAGCAGGAGTCCCGACGATTTGGCTGGGATTATTGAAGGAGCTGGAAGAAGGCAGCTATGATACGAGCAGCATTCGCGCTGTTTTATGCGGAGGGTCGGCTGCTCCAAAAAGCATGATTAAAACGTTTGAACAAAAGTATGGGATTCCATTCCTTCATGCCTATGGAATGACTGAAACAAGTCCGCTCGTCTTTGTTTCCAAACCAAAAAGCTATCAGGAAGACCTCCCCGAAGAAGAACTTTATGAGTTGAAGGCCAAGCAAGGCCTTGTCTCGCCAATGATTGAGATTAAAGTGATTGGTCAGGATGGCGAAGTAAAACCTGATGGAAAAGAAATGGGCGAATTGCTTATAAGGGGTCCTTGGATAGCGAATGAGTATTTTAAAGATGAACGGTCCGAGGATACATTTAAAGATGGCTGGCTTTATACCGGGGATGTTGTCACGATAGATGAGGAAGGATTCGTGAAAATCGTCGACCGGACTAAGGACTTGATTAAAAGCGGCGGCGAGTGGATTTCTTCCGTAGATATAGAGAATGCATTAATGGCCCATGAAGGTATCTTTGAAGCTGCAGTCATTGCAGTGCCTCATGAAAAATGGCAGGAACGACCGATTGCCTGTGTAGTTTTGAAGGAAGCATATAAGGGGCAAGTGTCCCAAGAAGACATCATCGAATTTTTAAAGCCACAGTTTGCGAAATGGTGGCTGCCTGATGAAGTGGCCTTTTTGGATGATATTCCGAAAACGGGTGTTGGGAAGTTCTTGAAAAGGGCTTTGCGAGAACAGCTTCAGGATAAATATATCAAAAAATAATAGGGTATATATATTTAATTATAAC
>NZ_JBHXAS010000069.1:0-26852 GCF_042727425.1 Peribacillus sp. NPDC060253 | reverse complement strand
ATTTTATTATAAGTTAACTCGCTTAATCTTATTCCAAGAACGGGGGACCCAATTTTGTGGATTCCTATCCGCTAGGGGTGAATTCAGAAATGAAAGGGCTTTTTGTGTTTCCAATCCTAACCCGACAGCTAACCTCGTCAGCGTCTTCAAGGGAACATGTGTGAATATTCACGCCAATAAGAAATCGACACATGAAGTGTCTTTTTTTTCGGCGTAAAGACAGAGTTTTTCAAAAAAAGAAAAATTACTTTCTTTCTATTACGATCTTGTTTCCCTTACCGAGACAAAATGTTTTTGCATCAAAGACTTTATGGAAGGTGAGGAAAGTATATGAAGAAAATCAAATTAAGTTTAGCTAGCCAAATTTTCATTGGTTTAATTTTAGGGATAATTGTTGGTGCCATTTTTTATGGTAATGCGACTGCCCAAAACTTTTTACAGCCATTCGGAGACATTTTCCTGCGAATGATTAAAATGATTGTTGTGCCAATCATTGTGTCAAGTCTTATCGTTGCAGTTGCCGGTGTAGGTGATTTGAAAGCGGTAGGTAAATTAGGAGCTAAATCACTATCATACTTTGTAGCGGTAACTATGATTGCGATTGCTGTTGGTCTGATTTCTGCGAATATCATCCAGCCTGGTGCTGGTGTGAATATGGATAATCTGGAACAAACGGATATCTCCACATATGTTGATACAGCAGAAACTAAGCAGCATGAATCGTTTGTAGATACACTCGTACACATTGTGCCGTCGAATCCAGTACAAGCTATGGTAGAAGGAGATATGTTAGCAATCATTTTCTTCTCAGTATTGTTTGGACTTAGTATTGCGGCTATCGGTGAAAAGGGTAAACCGGTATTCCGTTTCTTCCAAGGTACAGCTGAAGGAATGTTCTACCTAACTAACATGGTCATGAAATTCGCTCCTATCGGGGTATTTGCACTAATCGGTGTGACCATCTCCAAATTCGGTTTGGAATCTTTAATTCCATTAGGTAAGTTAGCGCTTTCTGTATACGGAACAATGATATTCTTTGTCCTTGTTATTCTGGGTCTTATTGCAAAGTTTGTAGGATTCAATATCTTTACGTTGATTAAGCTTCTTAAAGAGGAATTGATTCTTGCATTCTCCACAGCAAGTTCAGAAGCGGTGCTTCCGAAAATCATGGAAAAAATGGAGAAAGCGGGATGTCCGAAACATATTGCAACATTCGTTATTCCGACTGGATACTCCTTTAACCTTGATGGCTCTACATTATATCAAGCGTTAGCAGCTATTTTCATCGCTCAAATGTACGGAATTGATTTAAGCGCGTATGAGCAAATCACGTTAATGCTAGTATTAATGATCACATCCAAAGGGATTGCCGGTGTACCGGGTGTATCTTTCGTAGTTCTTTTAGCGACATTGGGAACTGTCGGTATTCCTATTGAAGGTTTAGCATTTATCGCTGGTATCGACCGTATTCTTGATATGGGACGTACAGTAGTAAACGTTATCGGTAATTCACTTGCAGCAATCGTCATCTCTAAATGGGAAGGTCAATTCAACCCTCCTTCCAAAGAAGAACTAGAACAAGTTTCTTGATCCAAAAATCCAGAGTGATATCCTCACTCTGGATTTTTTTGATTTTGAAAAACGAATGTTTATTTTTGAACGATCCAAAAGCGGCAATCCGATGAGAAATTGATGACATCATCGCTTTCATGGAATAATTCACTTCGGTAAAAGCTCTCGATGACTATAAATCCTGCTTCTTCAAGACAATCAAGTACTTCAAGTTGGTTTGGGATATGAAGATAAGTATCATTCTGAAGTATTTTTCCAGGTGTGAAAATATCCCCGAATTCATAAAGCCTCTCATCTTGTTTACCTTCACACCAAATAATTTCCTCTTGCTCCCAGAAGTTCAGGTAATTTTCATTTTTATCACGGTCGTGTGTAGTGAAAATGAAGATGCCTTCAGGTTTTAAAATACGGTTGATTTCTTTTAAAGCTAAAGTACGGTTTTTTCGCTGGGGGATTTGCATAAAACCATTAAAGGCGAAGATTGCTTTATCGAAAGATGAGTTGTTGAAAGGGAGGTTGGCTGCATCGCCAAGAATAAATGGTATATCCAGGTTATCTTCGTGCGATATTTTTTCAGCTTCAGAAAGCATGGCAGGAGTTAAATCAAATCCGGTTATTTTTTGAAATCCTTTTTTATACAGCGCGAAGGTGGTTCTTCCTGTTCCGCATCCGATATCAAGGATCGTATCATCCGGATATAAATATTTTTCGAATGCATATTTTTCCGATTGCCAAAGCCCTATCTTTTTTGTTGCTTGAGCATAAAGGGAAGCTGCTTCATGAAAAGAATTAATGATAAAACCTTTTTCAATTTTATCCATCGTCAATTCCTCCAGACCTTTATTTTTACTATAATATGGATATTTGAAATTGTCGAGCTTGTTCCTTATCTTATAAGGTGAGTATAGAGTTCGGTTTTCCATTTATTCACACGATGCGGGATAAAAATTCTGGGTTACATAACTTACTTGAAATCCAAAAAGTTTGATAAAATAACATTATTGATTGAAAGCTCGGAGGGGAACAGGTTATGAAGAATGATAGCAATGATATTTTATATATGCATATGCAAGCTTCCGAAAGGTTTGTCCTTTTTAATGGACTCAATTTTCGCGAATTTGCCTATTCACTGCCATATACCTTGGATTCCATCTTATTATTGAAACATCAATTCGATGGTGGGGAATACAATTTGAATGTTCTGCTTGAGAGCGCTTCATCTGAGGATATCGCTAAGCTGGTTAAAGAAAATGTCCGGGCATATGGAGATTTCTGTTGGATTGATTTTGAAGAAGCGGAAGGGCTGGATGAATTGGATGGAAAGGAATTATCGGAACTTTTATATTTAGGGCATACGAAAACTCATTTGGAGCCTCCATTTTTTCGTAAATTGAATAATCAATTTGTGTATCTTGCACAGGATGATGGCTGGTTCAATAAAATATATTTTCGTTCTCTTTCGACATATTATATGATGTTGGGTAGTCTAATTCCGCTAAAGCTTGAGCCGTCAAAAGTGGAGAGGACTTGGCTTGGGATCAGAAAGAAAAAAGAATTGACGGCCATTCCTGCAGAAATCATTGCTTCCTTGGCTCCCATTCTCGCAGAAGGGCTAATTTTTTCATTTCGGGACGTTAAGTACTCAAGAACGAAGATTGAGATACCGGCATGGGTCGTGGGAGATTATTTAAACATGGATGAGATGCATGAAGACTTTTCGGATAGAAATTTGAAGGAGCCGGACGTCTTCATTTCCTTCAATCGAAAAGAGAAAGTATGGGAATGCGTTATTAAAAACAAATTACTTTCCTGATTATTCCCATCTTAAGACTTTATTGATTCGCCTATTTCCCATTCTTGAATTTTTTTAGGTGTAAGACTTACTACCTCATGCATAAAAGATAAGAGAGGGGGATGCACAGGATTGTGGCGAATTTATCCTGTGTACCACTGTTAGTAATCATTGGAAAAGCACCAATGATGGAAGTTTCGCTTTTCCCCGCATTAACAGGCTGTAGGGTATCGGTGGAAATGAAGGTTTATGGGTATCGAATGGAAATCCAAATTAAAAATATGGGTAAAAAACAGCCTGTAAATGCCCGAATGGCTTCGACGCATAGGATATGCTAGCACAGGAGTTGCCACAGGACGTGGCGAATTTATCCTGTGTACCACTGTTAGTAATCATTGGAAAAGAACCAATGATGGAAGTTTCGCTTTTCCCGTTTTAGTGTAAAATGATACAATGAACATGGTTAAAAGAATATTGGAGGGTAATAACTCATGAAAACTAAACTTGGATTGCTTTATGGTGGAAAATCTGCGGAGCATGAGGTTTCTATGCAGACAGCTTTAGCGGTCATTAAAGCTCTCGATTTAGCAAAGTTTGATATATATCCGATTTACATAACAAAAGAAGGTTCATGGATTAATGGACCGAAGTTAACAGGACCTGCTGAGAGTGTAGAGGCTCTGACATTTTCACCGGAAAAATCGAGCTCGCCTCTTGCCTTGCAAGCACATTCAACTGATGAAAATAGTGAATCAACAGGGTATGACGTAATTTTCCCGTTGCTTCACGGACCAAATGGAGAAGATGGAACCGTACAAGGGATGCTGGAACTATTGAATCTCCCTTATGTAGGCAATGGCGTTTTAGCTTCATCAGCTGGAATGGATAAGGTTATCATGAAAAACATTTTTGCCCAGGCAGGACTTCCTCAAGTCAAATACACTTGGTTCATTCGTTCTGAATGGGAGAAAAATACTGAAAGTGCCATAAAAAAGGTAGCGGATGATATTGGGTACCCATGTTTTGTCAAACCTGCTAATTTAGGCTCGAGTGTCGGTATCAGCAAATGTAATGATGCTGATGAGCTGGAAAAAGCGGTAGCGGAAGCTTTTCAATTCGATCGGAAGATCATCATTGAAGAAGGGGTCGTAGCTCGTGAGCTCGAGTTTGGCATTCTTGGTAATGATGACCCGTCTTGTTCAGTGGCAGGCGAAATCATCCCTCAGAAAGATTTCGCGTTCTATGATTATTCAGCAAAATATGTTGACGGTAATTCAGCGATGGTCATTCCAGCGGAGATAAAGGAAAGCGAGTATGCAGCTTTATCTGAAATGGCCATTACTGCCTTCAAGTCATTAGATTGCTCGGGATTGGTTCGCGCTGATTTCTTCCTAACGAATGAGGGCCAAATCTATATTAATGAAGTGAATACAATGCCTGGGTTTACTCCTTTCAGCATGTTTCCGTTATTGTGGAAGCACACAGATGTTGACTATCCAGCGTTAATTGAAAAACTCGTGAAGCTTGCCTTGGAACGTCATCAAGAAAAACAACAAATCAAATATACAGTTTGATCATGCAGGTAATGTCTCAGTAAACTTCACAATCCACCAAAAATGTTTTGGTGGATTCCAATCAGCAGGAGCCGGTGCGATTTAAACTGGTTTCTGCTTCATTTGGTTAATGGGTAGGAGAGAGTGGTTAACGGTTTAATGAATGTAGGAGGAACAAAATGATAAAGAGAACGCTAAAACAAGTACATGAAATGACAGATGGATTGAATGATATCACTCCATTCCTGTCCAAAGGAATTCATGGTGTTACCATCGATTCAAGGAAGGTAAAGGAAGGATGTTTATTCATTCCACTTAAGGGTGGGCAGGTTGATGGCCATCAGTATGTCAAGCAAGCTTTAGCGCAAGGAGCGGCGGCTTCGCTTTGGCAACGCGATGTTCCCAATCCACCTGACGGTTTACCGATAATCATTGTCGAAAATACTGAAAATGCACTGCAGCAATTAGCGCGTTCTTATCGTCAGCAGTTGAATATAAAAGTCATTGGAATAACAGGCAGCAACGGTAAAACAACGACGAAGGATATGACGGCTGCCCTTCTGGCCACTACGTATAAGGTTCATAAAACCAATGGGAACTTCAACAATCATTTAGGCTTACCACTCACGGTGCTTTCCATGGATGAGGATACCGAAGCAGCTGTTTTGGAAATGGGAATGAGCAGCCGCGGTGAAATCGAGTTTTTATCCAAGATTGCAAAACCGGATGTGGCCATCATAACCAATATTGGTGAATCACACTTATTGGATTTGGGATCACGTGAGGAAATTGCCAATGCAAAGCTGGAAATTGTTGAAGGTTTAGCGAAAGACGGAACGCTGATATATCATGGCGATGAGCCATTGCTTAGGAATCGGATAAAAACGGACTTCCCTGAATTAAACGTCATATCTTTTGGACGTACAGAACAAAATGATTTATTTCCACAGACCATCACCCAAGGGTCGGACAGTACCACATTTACAATCACATGTGGTGAAAAGGAAATAAACTATGAGATACCCGTATTAGGCCATCATAATGTTCTTAATGCATTGGCAGCTATATTGGCAGCTAAAGAATTCCATGTGGTTGATTCAGCGATCCATGAAGGTTTATCAACCATTCAGTTAACTAATATGAGGATGGAATTGGTCGAAGGTGCAAAAGGGCAGAAAATCATCAATGATGCATATAATGCCAGTCCAACCTCCGTTAAGGCTGCTGTCGAATTGATTGAGGGGTTATCCGGTTTTGAGAATAAGATACTTGTGCTAGGAGATATGTTAGAGTTAGGATCGCAGGAAAATGACTTTCATTTGAAAATTGGTGAATTGATTTCTGGTGATCGTATTGATAAGGTCTTCACGTATGGGCCATTAGCCGAGTTTATTGCCAAGGGAGCGAGCAAAACGTTTCCATCGGAGAATGTGCGTTCTTTTCAAGATAAGCAGGAGCTGATAGATGAACTGAAGACGTCTACACAGGCAAATGACATCATTCTTGTAAAAGCTTCTAGGGGCATGAAGCTGGAGGAAGTCGTTCAAGCCTTACAAAAGTAAAAAAGAATGAAAAAGGCCGAATCTTATTGAATCGGCCTTTTTCATGTACTTAAAAAAGTGTACCTGCAATAATGCTTATATCATCATTAATCTCCGAATGTCTCATCCTTGAAACCAATAACTTCTGCAGAAGGTCATGTGTATCAAGGTGGACATTATCGATAAATTCCATCTCGATACTTTCAGATCGGTCTGCGACTGAGGGGCTGGGCGTTTTAGAAAGACCATCTGTATAGATGATGAAACGGCTCCCTGGCTCATAATGCAATACTATTTTTTTTATGGACATTTCAGGAAAGAGTCCTATGGGGATAGCTCCCTCATTCAAATTGAGGAACCGATTGGTGCAAGGGGAATACATAAAGGCTGGAGGATGTCCGCAATTCACATATTCGATGAGTCTATCCTTTGTATTCACGTTTGCTATGAAGGCTGTAAAGCAAGGGATGGTTGTATTTTCCCTTTGCATTCCTTGGAAAAAATCCCCCATATGCTTGTTGAGTTCCTTTGTTATGAAAATTGGATCCTTTACCCGTTTGATAAGCTCGGGCATCAAAGTACGTATGGACATGTTTATAAGTGCAGTATGAATGCCTTTTCCACACACGTCGATCATGATGAAACTGTATTTCCCGCCATCGATCTCCGTCCAGTAAAATAAATCCCCTGACAGTTCACTAGATGGCTGAGAAAGACCCTTGACTTCTATATCTTTTTTTTTGATCGGCATCGGTAAACCTGAACGTTGAAAGCTTTTTGCAATTCGCAGACTCCTTGCTGATTTCTTGCTGATCTTTTCAAGTTCTTGCCCATTCATTTTTGCTGTGAACAGTTGCATGCTGATGTTTTGGAGTGATTTTAATTTAATTCTGACCTCTACTGGATCGGCTGGGACCGCAATTGTTTCATAAAAGGTTCTTTTAGGTAATGCAGGAGGATTCTTCATATCGTTAGTTCGTTTGTAAATAAATAAGATAGGGATTTCATAAGATTCAGCTAAGGCGAACAAAGCGGTTTGTTTCCAAGAATCTTTTGATATGTGTAAAGGTAAAATGAATAAGGATTGCATTAAGTCCGTTGAATCCTGGAAGAGATGGCTTTGATTGAGTGGATCCTCCAAAAAGATGACATGTTTGTTCGTTTGCCCTAACAGCAAACTAAACTCCCTACATATAGGGATATCGATTGTGTAAATATTCATACAACCCCCCTTAGTGTTTTGTTGATAGGTCAATCATACTGCATTTAGAACGATTTACTACCTTTTTTTCTTGAATAAATTGATTTTTCAAACTTTTGATGATCTTAAATGCCTGGATATATAAAGGTGATTGGGGATAAAGACCTTTTGTATCTATGGGATGATAGAAGGAATTCGGCATAAATATGGCAACAAATCATTCTTGGAAAAGGATTGTGAAACTATTTGATTAAGACACATATCATGTATATATAAGATGTTCGTTTAGAAAATTCATTTAACATTTACATCTATTAGGCTGCACCAAGAAAGAATCGATTTATTTAAAATTGGATAAAGTAACTAGGGTAAACCTTTTGTTGGATCAGGACTTTGCTTCTCTAAAGGGAAAGCTGAAATCAATCTGAATCTTTTCGTCCTTCAATAAAGTTACACATTTTGGATTAAAATGAACTTGCTTTCTTCCTTGCCGAACCGAAGCAGCGCAGTGGATTCCCATGCAGTTCGCATTTTAGAATCGACCTAATGTTTTTAGTAACCATGAATGGGGTCATATCCTTTATTGCAAAAACAGTTTGAAAATGGTAATATGAGTATGAGTTTAAATGTCTTATCATTGATGATTAATTCAATTAATCAGGTTGAGGCAATAAAATCGCATGTTCTTACATGTTTCATGAGTTCATTCTTGAGATTATTTTAGATTAAATAGGCCGCGCGTCTGGTCATATATAAAAGCTGCATCTCTTGGCGGCTTTAGTAGCTATTAGGGAATCAAGCCGCATTTAAGCGCTTTTCCACTTCTGCAAATCCTCAACGCACCGGGCCTGTTTTGTATAAGAGTCTTGGCTCTCGTCAAGTTTTGTTCATACAGCTTTTTAAGTCTGTTGAATAATGTGCAGCAGCCCTCACCTGAATAAAACGGTGAAACACCCGTTTATGCTACTTTTAATTTTCCATATTGAATTTAATTTTGGTTACATGTACTTTTAAAAAGATGAGCGTATGTTAAAAATAAGTCTACACGTGCGCGAAGCTAAAAATGCCAGTGAATGCCCGTACTGGTATATTTCCTTTTTAAAAAATCATATTGAGTTCATTTGAACTAAAAGGCAGACATACTTTTAGGTGATAATGATAAACTTTTTCATAAGAGATAAAGTAGAACATCCGTCATGATGATGAGGATTTGAACTAAACATCTGTGCATGATTATTGAATGCACGTGTAAATTTACGATATAAAAAGGAGTACGAAAACATTGACATTGTTTAGCGAATTAGGATTAGATAGAACGTCTATGAAATCAATAGAAAAAATGGGATTTGAAGAAGCAAGCCCGATTCAAGCCCAAACGATACCTCTAGCACTTGAAGGTAAAGATATCATCGGTCAAGCGCAAACAGGAACAGGTAAAACAGCAGCATTCGGTATTCCATTGATGGAAAACATTGATATTAATAACGAAAACGTGCAAGGAATCGTTATTGCACCTACACGTGAGCTTGCCATTCAAGTTTCTGAGGAACTTTTCAAACTTGGTTACGGAAAACGCGCTCGTGTACTAGCGGTTTATGGTGGACAAGATATCGATCGTCAAATCCGGGCTTTAAAGAAAAAACCACATATTATCGTTGGTACACCTGGTCGTCTTCTAGACCATATCAAACGTAAAAATATTAAATTGGGCACAGTTCACACCGTAGTTCTTGATGAAGCGGATGAAATGCTTAACATGGGATTCATTGAGGATATCGAATCAATCCTTTCAACTGTTCCTGATGAAAGACAAACATTGCTTTTCTCAGCAACAATGCCTGATCCGATCCGTAAAATTGCTGAAAGATTCATGCATGAACCAGTTCTTGTGCGTGTAAAAGCAAAAGAAATGACAGTCGATCGTATCGAACAATATTACTTGGAACTTAAAGAAAGTGAAAAATTCGATACACTGGCACGCCTTTTTGATATTCAAACACCGGACCTTGCCATTGTCTTCGGACGTACGAAACGCCGTGTTGATGAATTGGCTTCTGCATTGAATATCCGCGGTTACATGGCTGAAGGTATACATGGTGACCTTAGCCAGGCAAAACGTCTTTCCGTATTGAAAAAGTTTAAAGACGGCAGCATAGATGTACTTGTTGCTACTGATGTTGCTGCACGTGGTCTTGATATTTCCGGCGTTACACACGTATACAACTTTGATATCCCTCAAGATCCAGAAAGCTACGTTCACCGTATTGGGCGTACAGGACGTGCGGGTAAGCATGGTATTGCGATTACGTTTGTAACACCAAGAGAAAGAGGCCAACTGCATGCGGTTGAACATACAACGAAAAAACGTATGGAGAAACTTAAAACTCCTACATTAACTGAAGCGTTGGAAGGTCAACAAAAGGCAGTAACTGAAAAAATCCTTTCCTCAATCGAGAATGATGATTTATCATTATACCTTGGTCAAGCGGAAGAATTATTACAAAAACATAGCGCAGCGGATTTAGTTGCAGCCATGCTTAAAACAATGACAAAAGAACCGGATCAAACGCCAATCAAGTTAACGGAAGAGTCTCCATCTCCAATGCGCCGCAATCGCGGAGGCAGTGGTTCTTCTAATAACAGACAGCGCAACGGCCGCAGTTCTTCAGGCAGAAAAGATTACGGTAGCAGTTCAAGTAAACGCCCAAGCACGAACCGTAAATCGAATGGTTACGGAAACCGTAGCACAAGCCAAAAAAGAGAAAAGTCAAATAAAATTTAATTAAAATTAGAGATGCCGCTCATTTGAGCGGCATTTTTTATATGCCTAATCATATTGAATTGGTTTCCATATGATTAGGCGGTTATTGAATGAACCGTATATGAGATTGTATGAAAAGTGGGTTAATTCCTGGCATTTAGTTATAGTATAATGGATGAAAGCGAAGGATGGATGATGGACATTCATTCAAATATATACCTATGCAGAAGAGGAGAACCTCATGGTACCTGAAAATCGTATATCGAATAAGGCCTTGACCGTATGGAAAATCAGTGGACTTATAGGCTGTTCCATAACATGGATTATAAGCATCGCCATACTGGTGCTAACAATCATTTTTGATTGGACATATTGGTTTTTTGGAGCGTTGATCATCATTTCGATAATTCAAGCCTACTTGACCATCTTTCTGATGCCTTCTGTAAAATGGAAAAGATGGCGTTACGAAGTAAGGAATACGGAAATTGATATCCAAAGTGGTATTTTCGTCATTAGAAGAACACTCATACCTATGATTAGGGTTCAGCATGTTGAAACGAAGCAAGGACCTTTATTAAGAAAATATGATTTAGCATCCGTTGAGATTTCCACTGCAGCAACCATGCATGTGATACCTGCACTGGACCTTGCAGAGGCAGATGAATTGCGGCACTATATTTCTAGAATGGCGAGTGTGGAGGAAGAAGATGTCTGAACCTAAAAGGCTCCACCCCATAGCTGTTTTGCTCAATATTATTAAATCGATCAAGGAGTTAGTTATCCCTTTTTTATTAGTAATCGTTATTCCTGGGAAGAATGAAGGCATTCCAGGATGGATTCAACCGTTAGTCATTGCCATTATTGTACTTTTTCTTATTGTTCATGCATTCATTCAATGGTTACGCTTTACATATCGGATGGAGGACGGCGAATTTAGAATTGAGTCCGGAGTATTCGTAAGGAAGAAGCGGTATATAAAGTTCGATCGGATCCATAGTATAGATATTTCAGAGGGCATCATCCAGCGACTATTCAGGCTGGTGAAGTTGAATATTGAAACGGCAGGCGGTGCGCAGGCCGATGCTGTATTATCAGCAATAAGAAAAAGTGAAGCCGAGCGAATCAATACTTTTATAAGCGAGGAAAAAAACAAAAAAACGAATGG
This sequence comes from Peribacillus sp. NPDC060253, assembly GCF_042727425.1. Classification (NCBI taxonomy): domain Bacteria; kingdom Bacillati; phylum Bacillota; class Bacilli; order Caryophanales; family Bacillaceae; genus Peribacillus; species Peribacillus sp. NPDC060253. The sequence goes on along the minus strand of NZ_JBHXAS010000069.1, from coordinate 15,267 downwards.
CCTTCTTGAAAAAGAGATAGATGTAGGTGCTGGAAACGAAGAATTGGCTAATTCGTCCTCTGTTTTTAAGCAGACATTACCGCAATTATTCGTTATGGCTGCCACTTCAGGTGCTGTAGGTGTTTTTTTATCCGGCGGAATCGCTTTTATATCTCAGTTTGATGAGATCATTCCTTTTAATCGTATTTTTAAGGATTATGAAGATTTTATTGGGATGGGAACCGTTATTCTTACTGTGTTTGCTATATTGGGCTTGTTGGTGGTTTATGTACTGGCCACATTAAGTATGGTCATTAAATATGCTTCATTTACCGTTTTAAAAACGGATGAGGAACTCATTATTTCCAGAGGGCTTCTTGAGAAGAGACAGCTGACTATACCCATCCATAAAATACAGGGTATTCGGATCATGGAGAATTTCGTTCGGAAGCCAATGGGCTTGGCGACGGTTTATCTTGAATATGCGGGTGGAAGTATGGAAGATAAAGAAAGCCTATCCATCATGCTGTTCCCCTTGATCAAGAAGAAATATTTACATGGGAAAATCCAGGAAATTTTACCGGTTTATCAAACAAGCACGAAGATGAATTCATTACCTAGGCGTGCTTTTTCCAGATACGTTTCTCGTGGGATTCTTTACATTGTCCCGATCATCGGTGTCTCGGTTTGGTTTTTCAAACCTTGGGGCTTTCTTTCCCTGTTGCTTGTGCCGTTGGCAGGCTTTTGGGCTTACATGAGATATAGAGATGCAGGGTGGAGTATAGAAGGGGATTTGTTGCTATTAAGCAGTTGTTTTTTCTCTAAACAAACTTTGATCATGCAGAGAAGCAGGATTCAATCAATCACATATAAAAAGAGCAGGTTTCAGAACCGTAAAGAATTGGCTACGATTTCAGCTTCGATTAAATCTGGAGTCACCTCCCGGGTCGGCAGGGTTGTGGATGTGGAAGAGGAAGATTGCCTAATAATTAAATCATGGTATTTACCCAAAAAAGCAGCCGACTCCCAATGATTGAATGGAAAGAGTCGGCTGTTTGTCCTACCATTTTTTTCTCCAATATAATGGGGCTGTTAAAACGCCGGTTGCAAGACCAGCCAAATGACTGACGACGTTGATTTGAGGTTGGATGAAGGTCATGATGATGGCAATGCCGGTCAGTGTATAGACCGTATTTCTTTCGTTGTTGGTAAAATTACTTTTATTAAACAGGACAAGGTAAAGAAAGAAACCGAGTAAACCAAAAATTGCACCGCTAGCTCCTACATGGTTATATGTCAGTGGAAGAAATAAGAATGTCGCGATATTCGCAAGGATTCCGGTCGATAAAAAGAAGATCGAAAATTTAACGGATCCAAGAAATTTTTCTAAGGTTGGACCAAAGATGGCAAGTGAGAATCCATTAAACAGTAAATGTGTAAACGTGCTATGTAGAAAGATGGGGGTGACCAGGCGCCACCATTGTCCATCAGCGATGTATAAATTTACACCTGTGCCATAATAAAAAAGTACATTGCCGGGAAATATGGGGAAAAGCACGAGTACGAAAACAATCATCATAATGAAAATGAGCACAGTTACGGCCCGATAGGAAGTGGCGTATTGGCGGAAGCTTTCTGTTCTAGTAAACATATATTCCTCCTTATCATCGGTTTTTAATGCAATATTATCATTTATAGATAAATGGGTCCTCCTAATACTATGCAACATATTAATTTAATAGAAGAGGTGTCAAAGTGATTAAAGGTATAGGCGTAGACATTACTGAGTTGGATAGAATGGAAAAACTGATTAAACGGCAACCCCGTTTAAAGGAACGTATACTAACTGAAAAAGAAATCTCGATTTTCGAAAAGTTAAATGGAAGAAGGAAGATTGAGTATTTTGCTGGGCGTTTTGCAGCAAAGGAGGCTTTTTCAAAAGCATACGGTACAGGTATAGGTAAGCATTTATCCTTTTTGGATATCGAAATCAGTTCGGATGAAAAAGGAAAGCCAATGATATCAAAGCCATTTTCTGAAGGGGTCCATCTTTCGATAAGCCACAGCAGGGATTACGCGGTTGCTCAGGTCGTAATAGAAAGGGTGAATTGAGTTTTGTCCAATCGGGTCATAAACCTTAAGGTTGTCTCATATACATTTAGTGCTATAGGGAGACAAGGCCCGGTAAAAGGTACATGGCAGAGTAGGTGCTCTCGAAAAGTTTTTAGCCGGATCGGAGTGGTCCGCGTCTAATATACTGAAGAATTCTTGACATCAGTCGAGCCAATGTCCGGATCCTGCCTTTTCCTCTCCCTTTTACGTTCAAATGACAAAAAGGGGTTGAAAAGATGAAGAAGATGTTAGTGCTTTTTGCAGGGATCATGCTCTTGCTTGCTCTTTCTGCTTGCGGCCAAAAATCACAGGGTGACGTAGTAAGTGAATTGAATGAGAAGCTTGGCGAAATGAAAGGATATAAAGCTAATGCGAAGATGACACTAAAGATGGGGACCGAACCTCAAGTGTATAATGTGGAGATTTGGCATAAGGACCCTTCTTTTTACCGCGTAAATCTTAAAAATGAAGAGAAAGATCAAAGCCAGATGATTTTGAAAAATGATGATGGGGTGTATGTATTGACACCTGCTTTGAATAAGAGCTTTAAATTTCAAAGTGAGTGGCCGGAGAACAGCAGTCAGGCATATTTGTTCGAGTCGTTGGTGAAAGATATTACGGAGGATAAAAGTGCGACATTTAAAGAAACGGATAAACATTATGTCTTTGAAACGAAAACGCGCTACCAAAACAATAAAATGTTGCCTTATCAAGAGATTACTATAAACAAAAAAGATTTATCTCCAGTAAGTGTAAAAGTCATGGACCCCGATAAAACAGCATTAGTCCTAGTTGAATTTTTAAAGGTGAAATTCGATACGACTTTCGATAAAGATTCATTTGATATGAAGAAAAACATGACAAGTGCACAACTTGAAGCACCTGTTATGGCAGAAGTCCAAAATGAAGGGTTTGCGGTGAAATACCCCGAAAATATTGGTGATATGAACTTAACGGAAGAAAAAGAAATTACGACGGAAAAGGGAGATCGTGTCGTTTTGACATATGAGGGTACAAAAAGTTTTACATTAGTTCAGGAAAAAGCTGAAGTTGTCCAAACTTCCGTTTCAACGAATGTGAATGGAGAACCCGTTGATTTGGGTTATACAGTAGGAGCCATGACAGGAAATACGATTGCATGGACTTTTGAAGGTGTGGATTATATGCTTGCATCAAAGGACTTGTCACAGAAAGAGATGATAGAAGTCGCCCGTTCCGTTGGGGGAGATCCAGTCAAATAGGAATACATAACAAGCTGATGTTTCCCGTCTCCTTATGAAGGTTTCTTCTTGGAAGGTTAGGCGGGGAAGCGGCTTGTTATCTTTTGAAATCCTTTCATTTGATCTGTTTCGGCACCTTGTGAAATTATAGGTAAATCAGGATCAATGGTGAAAAAGCACTTTATCTTTCTATCCGTTGGTTATAGAATGGTCGTATAATGGAAAGCAAACTTCCCTACTTGGAAGAATCTTATTGTGAATGTGAGAAAGAAGGAAATTGGCTTGGAGACGAAATTTCATCGAGATACGTGGGCAGAAGTAAATTTGGATAATATTTATGAAAATATCTCATCTATGAAAAAAAGACTAAAAACTGGGGTTAGTCTTTTTGCTGTCGTTAAAGCGAATGCTTATGGGCACGGGGACTATGAAGTGGCTAACACTGCGCTTGAAGCGGGGGCCGATTTTTTAAGTGTTGCTTTTTTAGATGAGGCTCTGGCTTTGCGGAAAAAGGGAATATTGGCACCAATTCTTGTTCTGGGGGCTTCAAGGCCTGAAAGTGCAGCACTGGCTGCCGAGCAAGGGATTTCCTTGACGGTTTTCGATCTAGACTGGTTAGAGAAGGCAAAGGTAATGCTAGATCCGGGACAAGTTCTGCAAGTTCATGTAAAAGTGGATAGCGGTATGGGGAGAATAGGCATTCGTGATAAAGATCAACTCATGAAAGTGGAAAGTTTGCTTAAACAGGAAACGTGTTTTAACTTTCAGGGAATATTCACTCATTTCGCTACAGCAGATGAAATAAAAACCGACCTTTATAAAAAGCAGCTTGCTGTATTTAAAGGAATGCTTTCCACATTGACTGGAAGGCCAGAGTATATTCATGCCGCCAATAGTGCAGCATCTTTAAGGTTTACCGATCCTGAATGGAATGCAATAAGAATGGGGATTTCCATGTATGGTTTAAGTCCTTCTATGGAAATGCTGCCGATTTTGCCATTTCCATTAAAACAAGCGATATCATTGAAGACGAAGGTGGTCGCGATTAAGCAGCTTGTTAAGGGTGATAGCGTTAGTTATGGAGCAACTTATACGGCTGAAGGTAATGAATGGATTGGCACTTTGCCAATTGGTTATGCTGACGGCTGGATTCGTAAGCTGCAAGGTCAGGAAGTTCTTGTAAATGGAATAAGAGTGCCGATTGTCGGCAGGGTTTGCATGGATCAATGCATGATCAAGCTACCTGGACCTATCCCTGTAGGGACAGAGGTAACCCTGATAGGAAATGATGGAAATGAATCCGTTACCGTAGATGAGATAGCGGCGAAAATGGGAACGATCAATTATGAGGTAACGTGCATGATAGGAGCAAGAGTCCCCCGTACCTATATAAAAGACCATCAGTTGAATCATGTACGCAACTTCATCTTGGAATGACAGGATTGTAAAAAAATCCTAGGATTGTGAATAAGATTTCCTTTATTATGCTGATAATAGGATTGAGAATAGAATATACTCTTTGCAGATAGGCATTTTAATGGTAATATTGAAAAGGATATATAATAAAGGTGTGTAGTGATGGTGGAGGTGTATGTTTGTGTCTGAATCCAGCGCAACAAGAGAGATATTAATTCGATTACCTCAAAATTTTTTAACAGAGTTAGATGGGTATGCGAGTGAAGAAAATGTAAATCGCAGTGAATTTATTTATCGTGCCACAAAAATGTATCTTCGCGAACGTAAAAAGAAAGAGTTTCGTGAATCGATGAAACGCGGTTATATTGAAATGGCGGCCATTAATTTAACGATTGCTTCTGAAGCCTTTCAGGCTGAATTCGAGGCTGGTCATTGCGTTGAACGATTAGTTAGCGGAGGCTGAGCCATTGATTGTTGTTAAGCGTGGTGACGTATACTTCGCAGACCTTTCCCCGGTAGTTGGTTCAGAGCAGGGAGGAACCCGTCCGGTGCTAATTTTACAAAACGATATCGGTAATCGCTTTAGTCCGACTGTGATCGTGGCAGCCATTACAGCTCAAATTCAAAAAGCGAAATTGCCAACACATGTTGAGATTAATGCAAAAAAGTACGGATTCGAACGAGATTCCGTCATTTTATTGGAACAGATCCGGACAATTGATAAGCAGCGCTTAACTGATAAAATTACGCATCTTGACGAACCTATGATGCAAAAAGTCAATGAAGCTTTGCAAATCAGCTTAGGTCTCATTGAGTTTTAGAGAAAAGTTTTCCCGCTAATCCGGGCGTTATTATAATACAAATCATTCTTGATGTTTTTTAGATGGCACGATTCCTGCAACTTGGGAATCGTGTTTTTTTTTTGAATAACATCCCGAAAATAAAGTGATTCTGAGGACCAATCCTTATGGCCATATAAAATGAGGATTGGAAAGGATTCATTATGTATGTACGTACAAACATTTACAGCAGGAAATATAAAAAAATTGACGAATAAAAAAGTATACAATTCGGTAGTAAATGAAATACTCATTTGTTTTTCTATAGTATTTTCCTAACTTTTCTTTAAATGATGTTTTTCTTACCCGGATTTCGGGTAAAACGTTAGGATGTTACTACTTAAAGAACAGAAAAGGTATAGTGGGGAGACCCTGAAAACCTAAATGGAAATAACATTACAGTTGGATAACATCCGCGTGACGAGAACAGGAAAACTTGGCAATTGTGTTAGAATGGGAGGATATTATGAATCAATTGGTTTACGATTTTATTAAGCAAAATCAAGATTACATCCTGAATGAGTGGATGGATATCATGAAGGAAAGTACAGACGAAAGATTAATCAAGGTCGTCTCCGATCGAATGTTCACGCAAACAAGCACTGAATTTATAGATATGATCATCACGAATGTTGATAGTAAAAACAAAGAATTCACATTGAAGCTTTCGGATTTTGCCGAGAAAGTCGTCCAATTGGGATGGCCTCTTACATTCGTCAATGAAGGACTGCATAAATTCACGTTAATCGTCATCAATGGAATGGTGGAAAAAGGTCTGGTGACACCTGATAATCAAGTCAATCTTGTTAACCACTTGGATAAATGGGCCACACCGATAAATAATGAAATAGTCAATATATATACCCAAACTTGGGAAAGAACGGTCTCTATGCAGAAAATAGCTCTGCAAGAGCTTTCAGCACCGCTCATTCCTGTATTGGAAGGCATTACAGTCATGCCGCTGATCGGTACAATTGACACAGAGCGTGCTAAACAGATTATGGAAAACCTATTGACTGGGGTGGTTAAGCATAGGTCTGAAGTGGTTCTTATTGATATAACAGGTGTACCAGTTGTGGATACAATGGTCGCCCACCATATCATTCAGGCAGCAGAAGCGGTCCGCTTAGTGGGTGCAAAATGCATACTCTGCGGCATACGCCCTGAAATTGCACAAACCATCGTTAATCTTGGAATTAATTTAAATGAAGTGATTACAAAAAATACGTTAAAAAAAGGAATAGAAGTTGCGTTGGAATTAACGAGCCGTAAGATCGTAAAGGTGGAGGGGTAAGTATGAGGATTCCGATATTAAAGCTTTATGACTGCTTGTTAGTCTCTATACAATGGGAATTGGATGATATGACGGCCCTTCAATTTCAGGAGGATTTACTGCATAAGATTCATGAAACAAGCGCGAATGGCGTTGTCATAGATATTACCTCGATAGATTTTATAGATTCATTTATCGCAAAGGTATTAGGCGATGTCTTCAGTATGTCTAAGCTTATGGGGGCAAAGGTTGTAATTACGGGGATCCAGCCGGCTGTTGCAATAACATTAATTGAACTGGGAATTAGTCTCGATGATGTTCTGACAGCATTAGATTTAGAGAAAGGCCTGGAGAAATTACAACAGGAACTGGGGGATTAAAGAATGGAGTTCCAATCCTGCGTAAAAATAATAAATGAATGGGACATTGTTGCTGCGAGGCAGCTCGGAAGAAATGTCGCTAAAGAGTTGGGATTCGGCACTGTCGACCAGGCCAGGATCACAACGGCTATAAGCGAATTGGCCCGCAATATATATCTATATGCTGGACAAGGCAGTGTGAGCATAGAAAAACTATATATAAATGGGAAGTCAGGATTGAAAATCATTGCACAGGACCAAGGGCCGGGAATTGAGGATATCCGCAGAGTCATGGAAGATGGATATACCACTTCAGGTGGACTGGGAGCAGGCCTTCCTGGAGCCAAACGATTAATGGATGACTTCGATATTGAATCAATACCAGGTGAAGGGACTACGATCGTCGCTACGAAATGGCTCCGTTAGGAGGGGACTATGGATATTAGGGAGAACATGGAGAAAAAGTATCATGAGGCGCTTTCTACTTATCTTAAAGACCAAAATGAGCAGGCACTCTACCAAGGGCAAAAGATTAGCCGCCTACATATTAAATACAACATATCTCCAGAAGAAATCATCAGTATGCATAAACATAACTTAATGGAACTTTACCCGGATTTACCGGGAAAAGTGTTGGATTCTTTCGATTTCCTGCTTGAAGTCATGATGGGTTATGGTATTGCCTACCGTGAACATCAAAGCCTTAGACATCAACAGCAGGAACTGAAAACGGAAATTGAAATTGCGGCAAGCGTTCAACATACTCTTTTAGAAACGGAAATCCCTGATATCAAAGCGCTTGAAATTGGGGCGATCAGCGTACCTGCCAGACAGATGAATGGAGATTATTATCACTTCGTCCAAGATGAAAATGAGCGTATCGGGGTAGGGATAGCCGATGTCATCGGGAAAGGGATTCCTGCGGCATTGTGCATGTCGATGATAAAATATGCGATGGATAGTCTACCTGAGCATAGGCATGAACCGAAGAGTGTGCTGGAGAGTTTGAACCGTGTTGTGGAACATAATGTGGATCCAAGTATGTTCATTACGATGTTCTATGGTTTATATGATCCGCATGACAGGCAATTCTCCTATGCTTCAGCTGGCCATGAACCGGGTTTTTACTTTGATGCCGCCACTGGGACTTTTAGCGATTTGGACGCAAAAGGTTTGTTGCTTGGGGTTGATAAAAAAACAAGGTATCGCCAATATGAAAAAACGGTGAATCGTGGAGATATGATCATTTTGTTGTCGGATGGAGTAACGGAGTGCCGGACGAATGATGGGTTTATAGAAAGGGAAACACTTATTGGTTTCATTAAAAAGAATATGCATTTACAAGCCCAGGAAATGGTGAATAATATATTTAAGCAATTGGAGAAAATGCAGAACTTTCAACTAAGGGATGATTTTACATTAATTATTTTAAAATCAAAGGTTTAGCATTTTTCCCTCCGGGTATAGATATAGAAATGACGAGGATTTGAAGAGGTGGGTCAAGGATGAATATAACGGTAGATGTTAATGAATTAAATACTGAATTTATTGTAAAACTAAAAGGTGAAATTGATGCCTATACTGCACCGAAACTACGGGAGTCACTATTTCCAATTTCAGAGCAGGAAAATGTTTCGATTACTATTGATTTAACTGAAGTTTCCTATATGGATAGCACCGGGCTTGGGGTATTTGTCGGTGCGTTTAAAAGCGTAAGGGCACATAATGGCGAGTTCACTTTAGTTGGCTTATCAGAAAGGTTACGACGTTTATTTGATATTACAGGTCTTGCAGATATCATTGATATAAAAAGTGGTACAGAGGGTGGGTTAGAATGAGTCAAGTATATGATTACATCGAAATGAAAATACCTGCAAAACCAGAATTCATCGGTGTCGTTCGTTTAACGCTTTCTGGAATAGGAAGCCGGATGGGATTTGCGTATGAAGAAATCGAGGATTTAAAAATCGCAACCAGCGAAGCTTGTACAAATGCAGTACAGCATGCATATAAGGATTCTGAAAAAGGTGAAGTGAAAGTAAGTTTCGGGCTTTATCCTGACCGTTTAGAGGTCATGGTTTCTGATAGTGGTAAGAGCTGTAATTTCGAAGAGGTTCGTCAAGGACTCGGCCCGTACGAAAATGGCCAAAAAGTCGAACTTATGAGAGAAGGAGGCTTGGGTCTTTACCTCATTGAAACTCTGATGGATGATGTGAAAATTCATCAGCATGACGGGGTTACAGTTTTTATGACTAAGTTTTTAGAAGGAGAGCAGGTGGAGATGGATGCAAAAACAGTCTCAACCTAATCAGGCACAAAGAGAACAAGTAAACGAATGGATTAGAGCTTATCAGGAGAATCAAGATGATGAAGCGCAAAGTAATCTTGTCATCCATTATAAAAGTTTGGTTGAAACGATCTCCCGTAAGTACGCGAAAGGGAAATCGTTTCAGGAGGATATCTCGCAGGTCGGCATGATTGGTTTGTTAGGTGCCATTCGTCGATATGATGAATCATTCGGCAAAAGCTTTGAGGCCTTTGCGGTCCCTACAATAATCGGGGAAATCAAAAGATTCTTGCGCGACAAAACATGGAGTGTTCATGTGCCAAGGAGAATAAAAGAACTTGGTCCAAAAATCAGGATGACTGTCGAGGAATTGACGACCACTCTGCACCGTTCTCCAAGAATAGATGAAATAGCAGATAGTATAGGAGTGACTGAAGAAGAAGTTTTAGAGGCGATGGAGATGGGAAAAAGCTATCAAGCTTTATCTGTTGATCATTCTATTGAAGCGGATTCTGATGGCGGTACAGTCACATTGCTTGATATTTTCGGGAATGTCGATGAAGGTTTTGAAAAGGTCAATCAGCGCCTAGTACTTGAAAAGGTCTTGCATGTGTTGAGTGACCGTGAAAAGATGATCATTCAACATACTTATTTAGAAAATTTAAGCCAAAAAGAAGCAGGCGATAAACTGGGGATATCCCAAATGCATGTTTCGAGACTTCAGCGCCGCGCGATCAAGAAACTTCAAGAAGCCATTAATGCTGAAAACTCGGAGTTAATTCAGTGATCAAAGGTATTCTGCGAGAAGAAAATATAGAAGTCCTTGTCTCTCAATCATCTAAAAACGGGATGGTATATTGCGGTGATGATTACTTTTTTCTTCATACGAAAGAATACTTTGTGTGCGTATTGGCAGATGGGCTAGGCAGCGGACAATTCGCTTATGAATCCTCACATGCTGTCATCGAGGAAGTTAAACGTAATCATGAGCTGGATGTCGAATCATTGATGGCTGCATGTAATCAAGTTTTAATCGATAAACGGGGGGCGGCCGTTTCCATTTTGAAAATATTTTATGAGAAGAATGAATTTGTATACAGCTCCGTGGGTAACATCCGCTTTTTCTTGTATAATCCTAGCGACGACAAACTCGTTTATCCTTTACCTGTTACAGGGTATTTATCCGGAAGGAAACAGAAATACAGGACGCAGAGGTACAAATATGAACCAAGTGCAAAATTCATTCTTCATTCCGATGGTTTAGAACTTAAGGGAGCTAAATCTTTTTTAAAAAGGCTGGCCCCCATTGATAAGAACGCTCAATGCATTTTAGAAAGCAGTCCAGCAACTGCAGATGATACAACTTTCATTTTAGGAAGCTTACTTTCGCTGTAATCCGGAAGTGAGCTTTTTTGTATGGAATTCGCAACTTCATCTCTCATTTGCTAGACTATACTTATCAGATTAAAAGGTTGGAGGGAAACATAATGATCGATGTAGAAGATAAATTAAAGGATTTGGTTAAACAAATATCCAATGAGCTAACTTTAAAGAGTCATCAAGTTCAAAACGTCATACAGATGCTGCAAGAGGGCAACACAGTCCCTTTTATTGCCCGGTATAGAAAAGAAATGACGGGTTCATTAGATGAAGTTCAAATTCGGTCCATTATGGAAAGATGGAACTATCTAGAAAACCTTGGTCAGAGGAAAGTGGAAGTTACGCGTTCGATTGGTGAACAGGGAAAATTGACGGAAGAGCTAACAAGGCAAATCGAGAAGGCGACAAAGTTGCAGGAAGTGGAGGATTTATACAGACCATTCAAGCAAAAAAGGAGAACGAAAGCAACGGTAGCTAAGGAAAAGGGGCTAGAACCACTTGCTAATTGGCTTCTTGAATGTCAATTGCATGCACGAGTTAGCGATAAAGCAGCAGAATACATATCGGCAGAAAAAGAAGTTCCTTCTATTGAAGAGGCCATTGCAGGAGCGCAGGATATAATAGCTGAACATATTTCCGATGATGCAGAATTAAGGAAGTGGATAAGGGCTGAAATCTTCAAAGCCGGGAAAGTAGTTTCGGTTGTGAAAAATGAAGAGAAGGACGAGAAAAAAATCTTCGAGATGTATTATGAATATGAGGAGCCGGTTCAAAAGATCGTCCCACATCGGGTCTTGGCGCTTAATAGAGGTGAAAAGGAAGAGGTTTTACGAATATCCATTTTGCCCCGTATAGAAATCATCATTGGTCATTTGGAACGGAAAATCATTAAAAATACCAAGTCTGAAGCTCAAGGTTTTCTTAAATCAGCGATTGAAGATGGACTCAAACGTTTGATTTTGCCATCTGTAGAAAGGGAAATCAGGAAAGAGCTGACGGAAAAAGCTGAGGATCAAGCTATTCATATTTTCTCTGAAAACCTACGGAACCTGCTCTTGCAGCCTCCGCTTAAAGGGAAAGTGGTCCTCGCTCTAGATCCAGCATATCGGACTGGGTGTAAGTTGGCTGTCATTGATGAAACAGGAAAGGTACTGGATATCAGTGTCATCTATCCGCATCCTCCTGCTGCGAAGCTTAATGCTGCCCGTGAAAAAACAATCGATATACTTAAGCGATTCTCAGTTGAGATTGTGGCAATCGGCAATGGGACGGCATCACGTGAATCACAACAATTTATTGCAGATATTCTAAAAGAAGTGAAAGGGAATATTTCTTATATCATTGTCAATGAAGCGGGAGCCAGTGTGTATTCTGCCTCGGATATTGCCCGTGAAGAGTTCCCGGATCTTCAAGTAGAACAGCGAAGCGCCGTATCGATAGGAAGAAGGCTTCAAGATCCCCTTGCGGAACTTGTTAAAATTGATCCCCAATCCGTGGGTGTTGGGCAGTATCAACATGACGTTTCCCAGAAAAAGCTATCGGGATCCCTTACATTTGTCGTGGAAACAGCTGTTAACCAAGTGGGAGTGAACGTAAATACCGCTTCATCATCTCTATTACAATATGTAGCTGGTTTATCAAAATCGGTTGCTCAAAATATCGTGAAGAAAAGGGAAGTGGAAGGGAAGTTTACAAGCAGGAAGCAATTAAAGAAGATTCCCCGACTTGGTGCCAAAACTTATGAACAATGTATAGGGTTCTTACGTATCATTAATGGAGATGAGCCCTTGGATCAAACCGCGATTCATCCAGAAAACTACGGTGCCGTGAATAAGTTGTTAAAGAAAATGGGATTCACCTCTGATGATCTGGGAAGTGAGGCACTGAATGCTGAGTTAGGTAAACTAAATCCCGCAGAATTAGTCAATGAATTGGAAATAGGGGAAATTACGATTAAAGATATTATAGATGATTTGATGAAACCGGGAAGAGACCCTCGGGATGAATTATCAAAACCTCTGCTTAAGCAAGATGTCCTAAAAATGGAGGATCTGCAAACTGGAATGGAATTACAAGGGACAGTGAGGAATGTTGTAGATTTCGGTGCGTTTGTGGACATCGGTGTTAAACAGGATGGCCTGGTGCATATTTCTAAACTAAGCAATCGATTTGTAAAACACCCATTGGATGTAGTGGCCGTTGGGGATGTAGTGACAGTTTGGGTCGAACTTGTCGACTCTCAAAAGCAAAGGGTTTCTTTAACGATGCTCGAGCCCAAGAATCAAAACTAGCTGGTCAAACTCCTTCTATATTAGAAGGGGTTTTTTTGAGTGCAAAGTATTTTTATATTTCCGCTCATTGTTGAATTTATAATCGAAGACTTTCTTTTTTTTGATAAAAAAACCAACATTGATTCAACATCTTCACTTGATAATAATCCTTTTCATAAAAGGCTTTGCGAATTTGATTCTGGAACCAATTAGGCATAGCTTTCTCTCCCTTCGTTTTCCTATTGTATTATTAGTCTATGTTATAATGGGTTGTCATGTTACCAAGGAAAGGGACGGGGAAATGGATAATCGGCAATTGCAAAAACTAGTCGAAGAAATTTCGTTGAAAGACTTCAATAAGACCTTTAAACACATAGCAAGTTTTAATCCGCGTCTCCGAACTACAGGAGGACGATACTTGCTGCGTTCACATAACATTGAAATAAATAAGAAGTATCTTGATGAAAGCGGACTGGAAGAAATGATTGGCATCATAAAGCATGAATTATGTCATTATCATCTGCACATCGAGAAGAAAGGGTATCAGCATCGTGATGCTGACTTTAGGCATTTGCTCAAAAAAGTGGGTGCCCCGAGATTTTGCAAGCCATTGTCATCAAACCAGGTGAAGAAAAAGATGAATACTATTCAATATAAATGTGAAGACTGTCAGCAGGTATATTTAAGAAAAAAACGAATCGACACGACCCGTTTCGTTTGTGGTAAATGTCGTGGAACACTGATTTACCAAGGGTTTATGGAGGGAAAAACAAAAATATAAAAAAACATAAAAGAAAGCTTGACTTTAGGTTGTAACCTCTTTATAATCATAAGAGTCGACAAGATAACAACTTGTTCTTCACGACAAACACTTAGGTCCTTGAGCATAAAAAAGGAACCCAATTTTCATTATTCCGCAGTAGCTCAGTGGTAGAGCATTCGGCTGTTAACCGAACGGTCGTAGGTTCGAGTCCTACCTGCGGAGCCATTTTTTTTGGGGAAGTACTCAAGAGGCTGAAGAGGCGCCCCTGCTAAGGGTGTAGGTCGCGTAAGCGGCGCGAGGGTTCAAATCCCTCCTTCTCCGCCAGTTACATATTTTATCTAGGCCCATTGGTCAAGCGGTTAAGACACCGCCCTTTCACGGCGGTAACACGGGTTCGAATCCCGTATGGGTCACTTTCTTTTATATAGTTATTACTGGTCCCGTGGTGTAGCGGTTAACATGCCTGCCTGTCACGCAGGAGATCGCGGGTTCGATTCCCGTCGGGACCGCCATTATTTCTTTTAAAAAATACTTGCTAAAATAAAATTATAGTGATATAATATTAACCTGGCTGTTAATTATCATTTAATTATTGGGCTATAGCCAAGCGGTAAGGCAACGGATTTTGATTCCGTCATGCGAAGGTTCGATCCCTTCTAGCCCAGCCATTTTTATTTAGAGCCATTAGCTCAGTTGGTAGAGCATCTGACTTTTAATCAGAGGGTCGAAGGTTCGAATCCTTCATGGCTCACCATTTTTTATGCGGGTGTGGCGGAATTGGCAGACGCACCAGACTTAGGATCTGGCGCCGCAAGGCGTGGGGGTTCAAGTCCCTTCACCCGCACTGATAACTTTCTTCTTGACAATGAGGAGAAAAGGTGTTAAGCTTTCAAAGTCGCTTTCGCGGTCGTGGCGGAATGGCAGACGCGCTAGGTTGAGGGCCTAGTGGGGGAAACCCCGTGGAGGTTCAAATCCTCTCGGCCGCACCAATAACATCATAGAAATTAGCGCCCGTAGCTCAATTGGATAGAGCATCTGACTACGAATCAGAAGGTTGTAGGTTCGACTCCCGCCGGGCGCACCATATTTTACGGGAAGTAGCTCAGCTTGGTAGAGCACTTGGTTTGGGACCAAGGGGTCGCAGGTTCGAATCCTGTCTTCCCGACCATTCTTTCTGAAAATACTTTTAAAATTAAATGCGGGTGTAGTTTAGTGGTAAAACCTCAGCCTTCCAAGCTGATGATGAGAGTTCGATTCTCTTCACCCGCTCCATTATTGCTCTTTGAAAACTGAACAAAACAAAGCGCCAACGTTAAATTTTAAGTGAGCACACACTATCAAAAAAGCAAATGAGCAAGTCAAACATTTC